>DXGD01000027.1 GCA_019114115.1 Candidatus Nesterenkonia stercoripullorum | reverse complement strand
TGTCCGGGCTGGTGCCAAGGCTCGCGGCGATGGCCCTGCGGTTCTCACTCGCGAAACGGCTCTGGAGTGCCGCCAGGTCGCGGTCGGAACCGAGGACCTTGTTGCGCTCGCCGAGCACCTCGAAGCACGGCTTGAGGTGGTCTGGCAGCCGGGAGACGTCCCAGGAATCGGGTGGAATGACGGTCCCTTTGAGCCGCCGCAACACGAGCTCCAGTGAGGGCAGCAGGTCGTCGGTGGCCGGGTCGAAGTCCCGGTTCAGCTCGTCCACTGCGGCCCGGGCCACGTCCGGTGCCGGTACGAAGTTCTTGCGCACGGCCTTGGGAAGGGACTTGATCAGGGCCGTGACGAGGTCCACCCGCAAGCCGGGGACGCCCCACTGGAAGCGCTCGGACTCCAGCTGATTGAGGAAGAGTACGGGGACACGGACGAAGACGCCGTCGGCCCCGGCGCCGCTCGGGTCGAACTCATAGCGCAGGTCCAACAGGGTGGAACCCAGCGGCCAGGTGCGCGGGTAGGCGTCCTGGTCTAGATCGTCGGCATCGGCCTGGACCAGGTTGTCCGGGTCGAAGTCCAGCATGCGGCCCTGTGTGGTCTTGGTCTTCTTCCACCAGGCATCGAAGCTGCGCTCGTCCGTGACGTCTTGGGGAATGCGTGCGTCGTAGAACTCGAAGAGGTCTTCGTCCGAGATCATCAGGTCCCGGCGGCGCAGGCGTGCTTCCAGTTCCTCGACGTCACGCAGGCGGGCCTGATTGCGCTGGAAGAACGCATGACGTGTGGACCAGTCGCCCTCCACCATGGCGTGGCGGATGAAGAGTTCCCGGGCCAGGCGGGGGTTCACGCGGGAGAGCTGGACGGCCCGGCGCTCCACGATGGCCACGCCGAAGACGGTGATCTTCTCGTACGCAAGGCACGCGCCCTGCTTGCGCGACCAGTGTGGTTCTGAGAAGGACTTCTTGGTCAGGTGAGGCGCCACCTGTTCCACCCAGTCCGGGTCGAAGGTCGCCACGGTCCGGGCCCAGAGCCTGGAGGTCTCCACGAGTTCCGCGGCCATGGCCCAGGTCGGCTTCTTCTTGAACAGCGCGGAACCGGGGAAGATGTTGAATCGGGTGCCGCGGGCGCCCGCGTAGTCGCGCTTGCGCTCGTCCCAGAGCCCGATGTGGGAGACGAGCCCGGAGAGCAGGCTGCGGTGGACGTCGTCGTGCTTGCCCACCGGATCCACGTCCCGGTTGGGGACCTTGATCCGCATGGGCTTGATGAGCTGACGAAGCTGGTTGAAGAGGTCCTGCCACTCACGCACGCGTAGGTAGTTGATGAACTCGGACTTGCACAGGCGTCGGAAGGCGGAGGAGGAGAGCTCCTGCTGTTTTTCCTGGAGATAGCGCCAGAGGTTCAGGAAGCCGGTGAAGTCGCTCTTCTCATCTACGAAGCGCTTGTGCAGCTCCTGCGCGCGCTGCCGCTTCCCTGACTCCTCGGTGGGGCGCTCCCGCGGGTCCTGCAGCGACAGTGCCGCAGCGAGCACCAGCACCTCGGTGGGGCAGTCGCGTTTGGCGGATTCCAGGATCATGCGGCCCAAGCGCACGTCCACGGGGAGCCGGGACAGGTCGCGGCCCGTCCTGGTGATGGTGCCGCGCTTGCCCTCACCCACGGCGCCGAGTTCACGCAGCAGCGTCACTCCGTCGTTCACGGCACGAGCCTCGGGTGGCTGCACGAACGGGAAGTCCACGACCTCGCTGGGATGATCCACCACGCCCATGGAGGACATCTGCAGGATGACGGAAGCCAGGTTGGTGCGCAGGATCTCGGGATCCGTGAACTCCGGGCGGGATTCGAAGTCCTCCTGCGAGTACAAGCGGATCGCGATGCCGTCCGACACACGGCCGCAACGGCCGGAGCGCTGATTGGCGCTGGCCTGAGAGATCCGCTCGATCGGCAGCCGCTGGACCTTGGTGCGGTGCGAATAGCGGGAGATGCGAGCCACGCCGGTGTCGATCACGTATTTGATGCCCGGCACCGTCAGGGAGGTCTCGGCGACGTTGGTGGCCAGGACGATGCGCCGGTGTGCGCCGGGTGTGAAGACCTTGTGCTGTTCAGCCAAGGACAGGCGCGCGAAGAGGGGGAGCACCTCTGCGCCGCGGAGCCTGACGTGCTTCTGGGTGAGTGGGCGCAGCGCCTCCGCCGCGTCACGGATCTCGCGCTCGCCGGAGAAGAAGATGAGGATGTCGCCGTCGGGTTCGTGCGCCAGCTCCACGACGGCGTCGCAGACGGCCTCCGTCATGTCCCGGTCGGTGGACTCGGAGGGCTTCTTGGACTCGAGCTCGTCGCCGGCGTCGTCGTCGTCCGGGGAGAGCGGACGGTAGCGGACCTCCACCGGGTAGGTGCGACCGGACACCTCGATGATGGGTGCAGGGTGCTCCGTGTCCGCACCGAAGTGCGCGGCGAAGCGCTCGGGGTCGATGGTGGCGGAGGTGATGATGAGCTTCAGGTCTGGGCGCTGAGGCAGCACCCGCTTCAGGTGACCCATCAGCACGTCGATGTTGAGGCTACGCTCGTGGGCCTCGTCGATGATGATCGCGGAGTACTTCGAGAGCAGCTGGTCATGCTGGATCTCGGCCAGCAGGATGCCATCCGTCATCAGCTTCACCCGGGTCCGGTCGGAGACCTCGCCGGTGAACCGGACCTGGAAACCCACCTCCTCACCGATCTTGACCTGCAGCTCCTCGGCGATGCGTTCGGCCACCGTGCGGGCGGCCAGCCGGCGAGGCTGGGTATGACCGATG
>DXGD01000261.1 GCA_019114115.1 Candidatus Nesterenkonia stercoripullorum | reverse complement strand
CCCCTGGATTCTGTCGAAGATCCAGCTCTGGGAAATACTCCCGGCTGCCGCGTTCTACCTCCTCATCCCCATTGTGCTGTGGGTTCTGTTGGCACGACGTCACTTCGAGAGAGGAAGCCTCCTATGAGGATCCTGGGTCAGCGGCCTGTACTGCTCGTCCTGCTCGTCGTGTCGGCCGTCGTCTACTCCTACGACATTCGTACAGCGATTGTCACTGAAGCCAAGACCTCGCACCTGGCCCTTAATACCTGGGACCTCACTGTCGGGATTGCGACGAATCAGTACTACGGATACTTCGTCCTGACACCAGCATGGGTACTGATCACAGCGGTCGAAGCCACGAGAAGCCGAGAGTCTCTGCGGGTACTGCGTTACGGTGCACTGCGCCGCGCCGCCGGGGCGTTCACGGCCCGTGTGTTGTCAGCCGCAGCGCTGCTGATCTTGCTGACCGGCGTCGCGCCTGCGGTTGCTGTCTCCATGGGTCTTCCGTGGGGATGGGCAGCATCGGACTTCGCGATGGCACACACTGACCGTGCGCCGCTGTTGGCGCACGCCGAGCCCGCCGTGATCCAGGTGACGGAGTACGTCGTACGAGTGATGCTGCTGTGCTGCATGGCAGCAGCGCTCTGGATACTCCGGGCAGTGATCGTCCACCGTGGCGCCTATGCGCTGACCTGTGCCGTCCTGGCGATAATGCCGATGACGGTGGAGGGAATCACCGGAGGCGGCGTCACCCGGGCAACCTCGGTTTCCGGCGCGTCGGGCCTCTGGGACATGCTGGCGACCGCGGCCACGTGGGCGGTGATCTACGGTGGGCTCGTCGCAGCTATCCGGTGTGCTCCTGCCCTTACCTTTCGGCGTGCGGCAGCGCGGCTCCCGGTACCGAGTACATTGGCCCTGACCGGGATCACCCTGATCGCGGCTGGGGCCGTGTGGAGCCGAACCAACGGCTCGCCCGAGGGATTTCACCTCAGCGTGGCCGCCGCTCTCACAGGAGGCACCAGCTACGGATTCACCGTGACAGAGTACATGGTCTTCATGTTCGTTCTGCTCGGCCCTGCCGTGGTGATCGTGCTCAGACTCAGTCGCAGTACATTGCCGCTCATGCCCTACCGGGCGATGAGATACGGGGCTCTATCTGGGACAGTCAGGGAGATGCTTCTCGAAACTGCTCGAGCAGTCGCTAGGTGGTGGGCCGCCACAGTCGCTGCACTTGCCGCACTCTTCGTCGTCCTGCTGGCCGTCTCAGGTGAATCAGTCCGATTCCCGGACACCGCCACCGACAGAAGCGAGCTTCTTCGGTGGGCGTGGCAGTTCGGCCCGAATGCTCTCCTGCAGATCTACCTGTATGCGCTGATCCTGCTGGTGATGGTGGTGATCTGGGGGAGCGACCGGGGCGTCCTCCTCGGTGCTCTGCTGCTCATCGCCGTGTCTGTGCCTGCTCTCTGGGCCAACTACATTCTGCCCGTTGCCGGCGGAATGGGCGGTACGTTCTTCGATCCCGGTATGCCTTCTGTCGCATACTCCGCGGTGCTGCTCACCGTATGGGCTCTCCTCGGCACGCTTACGGTGCTCTGGTTAGCCCGCCACCGCCGTGAAGTCTATCTGACCTGAACCTCTGCCCCACTGGCCGGTCCAGTGAATCCTGCTCATCTGAATTTTACTTAGTGGAAGAAGATCACTATGACGAACGTCATCACCCTCTCGGAAGTGTCCAAAGCCTATAAAGGCGTCTCCCTGTATGAGAATGCCACTGCCACGTTTCCGGCGGGCCAGATCACTGCACTCGCTGGTCCGAACGGCTCAGGAAAGTCAGTGCTGCTGCGTATGATGTGCGGATTCGTCCGCCCCGACGCTGGGACGGTCACTATTGACGAGTCCTACATGTCCCCAGGCCGAGACTTCCCGGAGAAGTTCGGCATCATCATCGACCGCCCAGCTTTCTTGTCACAGCTCAACGGATTCGAGAATCTCCAGGAACTCGCAACGATCCGTGGGATCATCGCACCGGATGAGATTCGTCAGACCATGCGCCGGCTCGGCCTCGACCCCGAGAACAGGACCCGCGTCGCCCGCTACTCGCTGGGGATGAAGCAGAAGCTCGCCATCGTCCAGGCCGTGATGGAAGACCAGGAAGTCCTCGTGCTGGACGAACCGTTCAACGCCTTGGACCGGGCCGCCGTCGAGAATGTTCGAGCTCTGCTGGTAGAACACCGTCGTTCGGGAGGAACGGTGATCTTCACCAGCCACAACTACGATGACATCACGCTGCTGGCTGAGGAGATTTACCACGTGGAAGGCGGTGGCCTCACACGCGAGTCGGGGACGGCAGCACTGCTTCGCTAGCGCTGCAATCGCCGCACCGTCGGGACCAGTCTCGCCCCGGATATGCCCCGGGACGCGTTGGAGGCATCAGCAGTGTCCTCTTCGGCCAACGCGGCCAGCGTTCGGAGCTGCTTGCGCATCATGAACAGGTCTCCCCAGGCCAGCAGGTATCGGCGGAGGCCTGCCAGTGGACCGTCGAGGGGCGGCATCAACAGATCAGCACGGAGCACTGTTCTCCCGCTCGCTGAGGGCACGATGGCGTATCGCACTGTGATCGCCCCGAACACGAGACTCGGCCACCCTGAGGCCATGCTGATCGTGAGGGAACGGTTCACAGTGAAGTCGCTCAGCGAGAAGATCGTCATCACAGGCTGGCCGACTTCCAAGGCTCTCATCGCCGGGTCTGCGGGACGTGGACTGCGGCGGCCGAAGTGGTCCAGGCAGTCGTAGCTGTAGGGGGCACGACGGAGCTGGCAGATCCAGAGGTAGAGCATCTCGGGACTCGCCTCGGTCTCGACGGCGCGGGACGCCCGGCGCGTCATTTCCCCGGCGTGGCCAAGAGCTTGGAGGCCTGTACTCGGCCCCCACTGCCACGGCAAGCCTTGGAGCCGTCTACCATGTGACACGTTCGCCTCCGTCCGCGCGTGTGTGGCCCCACTCGAGCGGACTCTCGGCGGCGAGGAGTCCCCGGGCCGCCATCGGGGGATGTCCCGACCTGATGATCGCGGCGTTCATCGAAGGTGCCTCCCCACCGAGCGAATGGTCGAACGCAGGAGAAATGGCGCCAGTCGACGATGGACGAATGAGACCGGCACCCAGAC
>DXGD01000260.1 GCA_019114115.1 Candidatus Nesterenkonia stercoripullorum | reverse complement strand
GCAGCGCATCCAGCTCAGCAGGATCAGCCAGCAGCTGCTGGGCGCGTTCCCGGACGGGGCCCAGCGCCGCGACGACCACCTCGGCGAGATCGACTTTCAGGTGCCCATAGAGCTTGCCCTGGTATTGCGCGACGACGTCGGCGACAGCACGCCCGGTCACCGCCGAATAGATGCTCAGCAGGTTGGACACTCCGGGCTTGGCCTCCCGGTCGAAGCGGATCTCCGCGCCGTCGTCGGTGACCGCGGATTTGATCTTCTTGGCGATCTGCTTATCCGTGTCCATGACATTGAGCAGGCCGTTCGGCGAGGATGCGGATTTGCTCATCTTCGTACCGGGGTCCTGCAGATCGTAGATGCGCGCACCGACGTCAGGGATGAACGGATCCGGGACCCTGAAGGTCTCCCCGAAGCGCTGGTTGAATCGCTGGGCAAGGTTACGGGCCAGCTCGACGTGCTGCTTCTGGTCCTCACCCACGGGCACGCCATGCGGACGGTAGAGCAGGATATCGGCTGCCATCAGCATGGGGTAGCTCAGCAGCCCGACGCTGGCGCTGTCGGCACCCTGCCGGAGGGACTTGTCCTTGAACTGCGTCATGCGTGAGGCCTCACCCATGCCGGTGATGCAGGTCAGCACCCAGGCCAGCTGAGCGTGCTCCGGGACGTGCGATTGAACGAACAGCGTGGAACGCTCGACGTCGATGCCTCCGGCGATGAACTGGGCAGCCGTATTGCGCGTGCGGGCACGCAGGTCAGCCGGATCGTGGGGGGCGGTGATGCCGTGCAGGTCAGGGATGAAGAAGAACGCGTCGTAGGTCTCCTGCACGGAGACCCAATTCAGCAGAGCACCTACGTAATTGCCCAGGTGCAGCGAGTCTGCCGAGGGCTGCATGCCGGAAAGGACCCGGGCGCCTGCCTCAGGCGCCACAGAGGCATGGGTATTCTGCGTCATGATCTCCTCTATCTCCATCACGTCGCACCCCGGGGACCAAGCCGCGACGATACCTGACATAGCAGCGCATCCTGCTGCTCCAGCGACTGCCAGACTATCAGTGCTTCCTACGGCAGCACGGCAGAGCGTTCCGGTGGCATACCCTGGGAGGAAGCATGCTCCCCGATCCGCCCCACAGGAAGGCCAGCCCCTATGGTGACAGTATTCGTCCTGATCAAGACAGACCCGCACCGAATCCCCGAAGCGGCCCAGGATATCGCCAATGTCGAAGGGGTCCAGGCGGTGTACTCCGTCACCGGCAAATGGGACCTGGTGGCCATGGTCACCGCGAAGCAGTTCGAGGACCTGGGGACGCTCATCCCGGAGCGGGTCTCCCGTGTGGCCACGATCCTGGACACCGAGACGATGGTCGCCTTCCGCACCTTCTCCTCGCAGGACCTCGACGCCGGGTTCGACCTGGGCTTCGACGACTGAGGACCGAACGCCCCGCAGGGCAGAGGCTGCAGAGCGCACCCGGCACTACGGGCATGCCCGGCGCTGCAGAGCAGCCCGTCGCCCTTCAGGCCTGCCGCTCAACGGCTCCTCAGGAGACGGCGTAGTCGACGATCAGCGGGGCGTGGTCGGACCACCGCAGCGAATAGTCCTGGGCGCGGTCCACACGCGGATTCTGGGCTGCCGCAGCGAGCCCGGGAGTGGCCATGTGGTAGTCGATGCGCCATCCGGTGTCGTTGTCGAATGCTTTGCCCCGATACGACCACCAGGTGTAGGGCCCGTCGACCTCTCCTGCAAGTGAGCGCGCGATATCGGTGTACCCGACGTCCTCGCTGAAGAACTCATCGAAGAAGGCCCGCTCCTCGGGGAGGAACCCTGAGTTCTTGGTGTTGCCCTTCCAGTTCTTGATGTCCAGCTCACGATGGCCCACGTTGAGGTCCCCCATGACCAGCACGTGGTCGCTGCGCTGCGCCAGCTGCGGGAGGTAGTCCCGCATGTCCTGGAGGAAGCGCATCTTGTGCTCCTGACGCACGGTGCCCACCTCGCCTGAGTGCACATAGACGCTGGCCACTGTGAGAGTCTGCCCGCCGGGGAGCTCGAAATCCGCCTCGATCCAGCGCCCCTGGTCCTCGGCATGTCCTTCCCCGATACCGGAGCGAGTGGCCACAGGCTCGTACCGGGAGACGATCGCGACGCCCGCCCGGCCTTTATCGGCCGCCTCTTCCTCGCGGATGAACCACTTCTCCCCGGTGGGCTCGGTCATCTGCTCCACCAGGGGGGTCAGGATGCTCTCGGGCGCCCGGACCTCCTGCAGGGCCAGGATGTCGAGGTCCCGTTCCGCCAGCCACTGCCCCATCCCCTTGCGGTGCGCGGCGCGGATTCCGTTGACATTGACGGATCCGATGCGGGTCAGCCCGTCGTCCTTGGGGTCGATCACGCGGTGGGGGTTGGGCTCGTGCTCAGTCACGGGTGTCCTCTTCTATAGTTCTCGTGCAGGGTGCGTATCGGGCGGATAGTCCTTACCGAACGATATCGCCGCTGATCGTGCCGTCGTCGTCGCCGTGGCTCCGGTGGTCACGCTGGTCGCTCGTCGGGCCGGGGCCCTCCTGCGCGCCTGTCCCGGCTGAGCCGGAGGGACGACGGCCCACCAGGTCAGCCAGCATGTCCCGGGCATTGGTGGCGGTGATCTCCATAGTCTCCAGGGCACGATCGACCATCTCGGTGTCGGCGTCGTCGCCTTTGGCGAGCTCTTCAGCCACCACGCGCTTCTGGACCTGGACGATCTTGAATGAATGATCGAGCTTCAGGTTTCGCGTGTGGGAGTCCTCATCGACGACCACAGTCCCCGGGTCCATCTGCGAGCGCCGCGCGGCTTCATCGGCACGCGCCGAGTCGAGGGTCTCCCCCACCTTGCGGGCGCCGCGGCGCACGGAAACCACCAGGATCGTCGCCAGGGCCAGCCAGCCGGCTGAGATAGCGACGATGATCCAGCCGATGATGTCATTCTGGTTCGCGGCGAACACCACCGCCACCAGCAGAACGGTGATCATGACGGCGAAGGTGAGGCCGGAGGTGCGTCGGCCGAAATTCCGGACGGCGTCGCCACCGAACTGTGAACCTGAAGGGGGCAAGGACTGCGCTGGACTCATGTATCGATTATCCCCAGGACTGTGGTCCCGACGCGAATTCATCGCCGCGGATGACCTCACCATTCGCTGTCACGGTGCGCCCGGGCCGCGAGCGATCATGGTACGTTTCGATCGAGCATCCCTGAGATGCTGCTCACCTGCGCAGCTTCACCGGCATAGCCCGACCGGCGCCGGTGAGCCCACAGCCTCACCAGAACTCTGACCACCAGGAGCATCATGACGCAGACTCCCGCACACCAGTCGCCCGTTCGCACCACGCGCATGCGCCGGTACACGCTCGACCCGGCACTGGCCGACGAGTTCGTCGAATTCCTCGAGGCCGAGGTGTTCCCAGCACGGGAACGGCGTGGGTTCACAGTGGAGTCTGTCTGGCTGGCGACTGATAAGGACGAGCTCACCTGGTATGTGAGCTACCCCGGTGAGCCGGCGGAGTTCGACGCCGCGGAGAGCGACTGGGAAGGCTCGGCCGAACGCGAACGCATCTTCTCCGGGCGTCCGAAATACGTCCTGGCCAAAGACCTGCGGCCGGTGAACCGGCTGCGCTGAGCTCTCGTGCTGCGCTGGGCTCCCGTGGCTGCGCTGAGCTCTCGTGCTGCAGGGGCGCGGATCGCCCCTGCCAGCTGGCCTAGGTCGGCTGCGGCTGGGTGCGTCGGGCCGAGTAGACGGCGGCGAGGATGGAGCTGAGCATGAGCACGGCGATGAGCGCTGCGGCCACCACCATCGCGGTCTGGTGGCCGTGGAGCGCCGTCACGCTGAAGTACGCCCCGGTGACGATGGCAATGCCGATCGCGGTGAAGACGCGTTGCCCGGTTTGAGCCACGCCTCCCGCCGCACCGGCCATGTGCTCAGGGACATCCTGCATCGACAGCGTCTGGGCGCTGGGGATGATCAGGGCCTGAGACACCCCGACGAGGG
>DXGD01000259.1 GCA_019114115.1 Candidatus Nesterenkonia stercoripullorum | reverse complement strand
ATGTTCCGGTGGGTCAGCAGCGCCCCTTTGGGGAAGCCCGTCGTCCCCGAGGTGTATTGGATGTTGATCGGATCCTCCGGCGAGGCAGCCGCGGCCAGCTCGTCGAGCAGCTCGATGTCGAGCTCCGTGCCGGTCAGCCGCTGCCACTGCGGATCCCCCATCACGACGGCAAGGTCCAGGTCCGCCTGCGTGGCAGCAAGCATTGCCGGATAGTCCTGGCTCTTGAACGCCGGCGCGCAGAAGACCGCACGCGCCCCCGACTGCTTCAGCACATAGTCCAGCTCATGCTGACGATAGCTGGGATTGATCGTCACCAGAATGGCCCCGATCTCGGCCGTGGCGTACTGGATCAGCATCCATTCCCAGGAATTCGGCCCCCAGATCCCGACGCGGTCACCGGGCCGCAGCCCTTCGCCGTGGAGCCCGACGGCGAGGCGCCGCACATCCTCCCGGAACTGGGCATAGGTCCAGCGCCGACCAGCCGCTAGATCGATCAGTACCTCTCGATCGGCGAACTTCTCGGTGATGCACCGCAGATTCTCGGGGATCGTATGCTCCAGCAACGGCACATCACTGGGGCCAGCGCTATAAGCTTTCATGGACTACCTCCCACGATTCGTGTTCCACATCACACTATGGGTGCAGCGCGTGTCCGGCAATGGGCCGCCGCCCGCGCCATCGCGGCCAGCGTCTCACTGCCAGAGAGCGCCGCAGCTCGCCGACGCGTGGAGTAGTTCGTCGAGTTGATCAAGCCGAAGATCGCGTGGACCCGAGTATGCAGCCCGTCGCTGCTTTCCTGGGGATGCAGCTCAGCCAAGGCAGCCGACCAGATGTCTGCATACTCACGCTGCATGCGACGCACCGCTCTGCGAGGCTCCTCCGCCAGCTGGAAGAGTTCCCGCTCCTGGATATCGATGACCTCTGCGTGGGCGCAGGCGAAGGCGACATGGTGGCCGATGAGCCGATCCAGGCGCACTTCAGGATCCCGCGCCTCCGCCTCGATCATTGTGCCGCCGTCGAGGAGCCACCGACTGACCTCGAGCAGCAGGTGGGCCAAGAGGTCCTGTTTCGAGTCGAAGTGCCGGTAGATCGCCTGACCCGAGACTCCCACTTCGCACCCGATATCGCCGAGCGCCACGGCACTGTATCCGTGCCTTCCGAACAGTCGCCCCGCCGCAGCAAGGAGGTCCCGGCGACGCTGCGCCTTCTCCGCTTCCCTGCGCGTCCGGGGCTCTTCAGCTCCGCGCCCGAAAAGCGGAGAGACGCCTGAAGCAGCCGATTGCGGCGACCCGGCAGAACGCTCTTCAGCACTGGACAAAATGTGACCCTCCCCACTACGTTGAAGGCAGAACTGAGTGAATCAACAGTAACTCAAATGTGGCAAGGTGGGAGGCCGCCGATGAATGTGCTGACGGGGGCGATGGACACTCGATCCGAGCAGTTCCAGCTCAACCGTGCGTCCCATACCGCGCTGAGCGCCGAGCTGCATGAGCGCCTGACCCAGGCCGCCCGCGGCGGACCGGAAAAAGCCCGCGACCGCCACCTCGAGCGCGGCCGGCTCCTCCCCCGTGACCGCGTGAACCGGCTGCTCGACGCTTCCAGCCCGTTCCTGGAGATCGGTGCTCTGGCCGCCAATGGCCTCTACGACGACGCCGCACCGGCTGCCGGGATCATCGCCGGCATCGGCCTGGTCCATGGCCGTCAGGTGATGGTGGTGTGCAACGACTCCACGGTCAAAGGCGGAACGTATTTCCCGATGACGGTGAAGAAGCACCTGCGCGCCCAGCAGATCGCCGAGGAGAACGAGCTGCCCTGCCTCTATCTCGTGGACTCCGGCGGCGCGTTCCTCCCGATGCAGGACGAGGTATTCCCCGACAAGGACCATTTCGGGCGCATCTTCTACCAGCAGGCCAGGCTCTCAGCGCGTGGCATCCCGCAGCTCGCGGCGGTCCTGGGGTCCTGCACTGCCGGCGGGGCCTACGTGCCGGCGATGAGCGACGAATCCGTCATCGTGCGGAATCAGGGCACGATCTTCCTGGGCGGCCCTCCCCTGGTCAAGAGCGCGACCGGAGAGGTCGTGACAGCGGAGGAGCTCGGCGGCGCCGAAGTGCACACCCAGCTCTCCGGGGTGGCCGATCACATCGCGGAGAACGACGATCATGCCCTGGAGATCCTGCGCGATATCGTCGCCACGCTGCCGGCACCGTCGTCGCGAGCCTGGGCCGTGGATGAGCCTGCTGAGCCCGAGCTTGCGGAGGACGAGATCTACGGTGTCCTCCCGACTGACGTCAATCAGCCCTACGACGTGCATGAGGTCATCGCCCGGCTCGTCGACGGATCGGTGTTCCACGAGTTCAAGCGGGACTACGGCACTACGCTGGTCACCGGGTTCGCCCACATCGACGGGCATCCGGTGGGCATCGTCGCCAATAACGGGATCCTGTTCTCGGAGTCCTCGCTCAAGGGCGCTCACTTCATCGAGCTGTGCGACCAGCGCGGGATTCCCCTGCTGTTCCTGCAGAACATCTCGGGGTTCATGGTCGGCCGGGACTATGAAGCCGGCGGTATCGCCAAGGACGGCGCCAAGATGGTCACTGCCGTCTCGACCACGAGAGTCCCGAAGATCACCGTGATCATCGGCGGCTCGTTCGGCGCCGGGAACTACTCCATGTGCGGCAGGGCCTACTCCCCGCGGTTCCTGTTCATCTGGCCCAATGCGCGGATATCGGTCATGGGCGGTCAGCAGGCCGCCTCCGTGCTGGCCACCGTGCGCCGTGACCAGCACGAAGCCGCTGGCGAACACTGGTCCACCGAGGACGAGGCCGCCTTCAAAGAGCCCATCCGGCGCGGCTACGAAGAACAGGGCACCCCCTACTACTCCACGGCCCGCCTCTGGGACGACGGCGTCATCGACCCTGCCGATACCCGGCGCGTGCTCGCGATGGCGCTGGAGACCTGCTCCCGTACGCCCCTGCCCGAGGCGAACCTCGGCCTGTTCAGGATGTGAGCGATGGACTCTACGCATTCGGCCCGCACCGCACCGCTGAGCTCACCGATACTCGTCGCCAACCGCGGCGAGATCGCCTGTCGCGTCATCCGGACGCTGCGCCGCCTCGGCATCACCTCAGTAGCCGTGTATTCCGACGCCGACGCGGATGCCCTGCACACGCGGCTGGCTGATGTGGCGGTACGCATCGGTCCGGCGGAGGCGACGGCGTCGTACTTGGACGGTGAGGCAGTCGTGGAGGCGGCCCGGCGGACCGGCGCCCAGGCCATCCACCCCGGCTACGGGTTCCTCTCGGAGAACCCGGAGCTCGCCCGCGCCTGCGACGACGCCGGGATCGTCTTCATCGGACCGCAGGCGGAGACGATGCAGCTCATGGGTGACAAGATCGCCGCCAAACAGCATGTCGCAGCTGCCGGCGTGCCGGTGGCGGACGGGGTCTCCGAGCCGGGGCTCAGCGACGAACAGCTCATCGAGGCCGTTGCCGGAATGGCCTACCCGCTGCTCATCAAGCCGGCGGCAGGCGGGGGCGGGAAAGGGATGCACGCCGTCGAACGCGCGGAGGACCTCGCGGAGACGCTCGCGGCGGCGCGACGGGTGGCACGGTCCTCCTTCGGCAGCGACGAGCTGCTGATCGAGGAGCTCATCCGCTCCCCGCGGCATATCGAGGTCCAGGTGCTCGCCGACGCCTATGGGACCGTGCTGCATCTGGGGGAACGCGAGTGCTCGCTGCAGCGCCGCCACCAGAAGGTCATCGAGGAAGCGCCTTCTGCCCTGCTGGATCCCGAGACCCGGGAACGGATCTGCCAGGCCGCCTGTGAGACGGCTCGCAGCGTGGGGTACCGCGGGGCCGGGACCGTGGAGTTCCTGGTGTCCCAGGAGAACCCCACGGCTTTCAGCTTCATGGAGATGAACACCCGCCTCCAGGTCGAGCACCCGGTCACCGAAGAAGTGACCGGGGTGGACCTGGTCGAACAGCAGATCAGGATCGCTTCCGGTCTCCCGCTGCAGCTCAGCCAGCGCGACATCCGGCTCCGCGGGCATGCCGTGGAAGCCCGAGTCTATGCTGAGGCTCCCGAAGCCGGTTTCCTCCCCAGCTCAGGCCGCATATGCGCCCTGCGCGAGCCGGACTTGCCCGGGGTCCGCGTCGACTCGGGCATCGCGGCAGGAACCGTCGTGGGCACAGAGTATGACCCGATGCTCTCGAAGATCGTCGCCTGGGGCGACGATCGCAGGACGGCCTTCGCACGACTGCATGCGGCCCTAGCTCAGACCGCCGTCCTCGGCCTGGACACGAACCTCCCGTTCCTCCAGCGGCTCACCACCGACGACGACGTCCTGGCCGGCCGGATGACGACGACGACGATCGAGCAGAAGCTCACCGCCCTCCTGCCGGAAGGCCCGGACGAGAGCATCGCCGTCGTCGCTGCGGCGTGGCTGGGCACAGACGCCAGCGCGGAAACAGCCGGGACTGTGGAGCGGCGCGACGACGGCCCAGGTCCTCTCGCCCAGCCTCGCGAGCGCAGCGCCGGACCTCGGGGCTGGCGCAGGGACGGCTGGCGAAGCACCGGGACTGTGCCGTCTGAGGTGCTGGTCCAGTGGACTCCGGTCGACCCGCAGACCGCGCCTGCCACCTGGTCAGTTCCGGTCGATGCAGCGCGCCTCGCCGTCGGCCCTGCGCTGGCTTCGCCGGGTGGTGGCGCTGACCTGCGCGCGGAGATGGACGGCGTCACTCGGCACGTTGTGCTGGCGCGCGGTCAGGATGGCCCATTCGGCCAGCGGGTCTGGGTCAGGTCCGGTGATTTCGCGGGTATGGTCACGGTGCTGGACCGCCGGGCGCAGACGGCCCAGCACCTCAGTCAGCTGGAAGCGGCGCAGCTGACGGCTGTCCCCGAGGTGACTGCACCGCTGCCGGGGACGGTCGTCGCGATCGGCGTCGCCAGTGGCGATGCGGTCTCTGCCGGACAGGTGCTGGTGACGATCGAGGCGATGAAGATGGAGCACCGGCTGAGCGCGCCGTTGGACGGGCGTGCCCGGCTCTGCGTCGACCTCGGAGACACTGTCTCCCGCGGCCAGCTTGTGGCCACGGTCGAGACGAGCGATGCAGAAGCTAACGATCTGGAAGCGAGCGACGAGGAGAACTGATATGGCACTGGATCATCAGCTCGACGAGGAGCAGCTGGCGCTGGTGGAGGCCGTCCGGGAGTTCACCCATGAGGTGGTCGCGCCGGTCTCCGCACGGCATGATCGGGAGCATTCCTTCCCGTACGAGGTGATCGCCCAGATGGGCGAGATGGGCCTCTTCGGGTTGCCGTTCCCCGAGGAATACGGTGGTCAGGGCGGGGACTACTTCGCCTTGTGCCTGGCCTTGGAAGAGCTGGCCACGGTGGACCAGTCGGTGGCCATCACGCTGGAGGCCGGGGTCTCCCTGGGCGCGATGCCTATCTTCCGCTACGGGACCCAGGAGCAGAGGCAGCGTTGGCTGCCCGCACTGACCTCCGGCGAAGCGCTGGCGGGCTTCGGGCTCACTGAATCGGGCGCCGGCTCTGACGCCAGCGGCACCAGGACCAAGGCCACACGCACTGATCAGGGGTGGCTGCTCAACGGTGCGAAGGAGTTCATCACCAACTCCGGCACCGACATCACCTCGCTGATCACCGTGACGGCCGTCTCCGGGGAGAAGGAGGACGGCAAGAAGGAGATCTCGACGTTCCTGGTGCCCGCAGACACTCCGGGATTCACTGCGGAACCGGCCTATGACAAGGTCGGCTGGAACGCCTCGGACACCCATCCGGTCACCCTGAAGGATGTCAGGCTCCCGGAGGACAGCCTGCTGGGCGAGCCCGG
>DXGD01000258.1 GCA_019114115.1 Candidatus Nesterenkonia stercoripullorum | reverse complement strand
GCGGAGATCAAGGTCAAGTAAGCGCTCCCACCGGTTCCGCCCCGCGCGCTCCGCAGGGCCGCAGTCGGCCGCCATCGGTAGGTACGGGAATACCTGGCGACGAAACGCGGTTATCCCCCATTGATTCCACTTATCAACCAGGGACCGCATCCGAGCGGCCCACAGAGGACAAAGGTTCCACAGTGACCCAGCCAAGCGCCGACGCCGTTCGCGACGTCATCATCATCGGTTCAGGACCCGCCGGGTACACCGCAGCCATCTACACGGCTCGCGCCAACCTGGCACCGCTCGTCATCGCCGGCTCGGTGGATGCCGGTGGCGAGCTGATGAAGACCACCGAAGTGGAGAACTTCCCCGGCTTCCCTGAGGGCATTCAGGGTCCCGACCTGATGACCAATCTGCAGCAGCAGGCCGAGAAGTTCGGCGCAGAGGTGCTCTACGACGACGTCACTGCCGTTGACCTGAAGGGTGAGGTGAAGAAGGTCGTCCTCATGGACGGCAGCATCCACCTGGGCAAGACCGTCATCCTTTCGACAGGCTCCGCCTACCGTGAGCTCGGATTGGACAGCGAACAGCGCCTTTCCGGTCACGGAGTGAGTTGGTGCGCCACCTGCGACGGCTTCTTCTTCCGTGAACAGGAAATCGCCGTCATCGGTGGCGGCGACTCCGCTATGGAAGAGGCTCTGTTCCTCACCAAGTTCGCGTCCAAGGTCACCGTGGTTCACCGCCGCGACACGCTGCGCGCCTCCAAGATCATGGCCGACCGTGCACTGGCGCATCCCAAGATCGAGTTCGTCTGGAACAGCGGCGTCGACGAGATCCTCGGCGATGAGAAGGTCACGGGCCTGCGCCTCAAGGATCTCGTCACGGGCGAGACCCGAGAGCTGAACGTCACCGGCGTGTTCGTTGCCATCGGTAATGATCCTCGCACCGGCCTGATCAAGGACCAGCTGGACCTGACCGACGACGGCACCATCGCCGTTGACGGCCGCTCCTCGCGCACCAGCATCCCCGGTGTCTTCGCTGCAGGCGACGTCCTGGATCCCACCTATCGCCAGGCCGTCACGGCTGCCGCCTCCGGCTGCGTGGCCGCCCTGGACGTTGAACACCACCTGGCCAACCTGGAAGCCGCTGTCGAGGCCGTAGGCGCCTGATTCAAAGGACGACACCGGCGATGACCACATGGCGCCACATCGTGGTTCTTGGGGTCGCCTGATCCGACGTCGGCTGTCGACATCGTGGAACCGCATACCGAACAACTTTCATCTGGTATCCGCCGGGTACCTGAGCCTGTAGAACAAGGAGTCAACACATGAGCAACGTAGAAGCAGTCACCGACGCATCCTTCGACGCGGACGTCCTTCAGTCGGACAAGCCCGTCATCGTGGATTTCTGGGCAGAGTGGTGCGGCCCCTGCCGCATGCTGAGCCCGATCCTGGACCAGATCGCCGACGAGCACGAATCCGTCAAGGTCGTGAAGGTCAACGTGGACGAGAACCAGGGCATCGCCGCCAAGTACGGCATCACCTCCATTCCTGCCGTCTTCGTGTTCAAGGACGGCGAGAAAGTCGCGACCTCCATCGGCGCCAAGCCCAAGCAGGTCATCGAGAAGGAGTTCGCCGACTACCTCGGCTGAGTCCAACAGCTTTCCCCATGCCGCGCGAGCGTCACAGACCGCAGCGAGGGGACGCTCACCAGGGGTTCAACGGAATCCCGCAGAGCCGCGTTCAGGACATCCTGAGCGCGGCTCTTGCTTTGCCTAGAGACGGGTAGAGCAAGATTGAATATCAATGGATTCAAGTAGAATTATCTCTTGCAGTCGGTGGCCGGACGACGGTAGGTGCATTGGCGTGGTTCATGCGAGCGCATGCACTCCGCCACCACAGCGACGCCGTCGAGATGCTCCAGAGCTGCTGGTTCGCGACGGCAAGCTAGGGGAACTAAACGAACAAGAGGGTCGTGTTTCACGTGAAACACGACCCTCTCAACTACTCATGCGAGTCCCTTGCTGCCTATCCTTCCGCGGACTCGAACTGAGCGTACGGCAGAACCACGAACCACATCCCTGCTCAGCCACACCAGCACTCGTGGTCCGGTGAGGCATGGAAGTATCAACCACAGACAAAACGGGCGCTTCGTAGGATGCAACTAAATGCGCCGCTCACTCACAGGCGGGAATCCATAGCGAACGCGTCCACTGCTGGCAGGACTACTGTCGACAGGATGACTGCCAATAGGATTACTGCTCCTGGCCGATGAGGTTCATGATGCGGTCCAGATCCTCGACCGAAGCGAATTCGATCTGGACCTTGCCCTTCCGAGCGCCCAACGTGATCTTCACATTGGTGTCCAGACGATCCTGCAGACTGTTGGCCAGATGATCCAGGCGCTCATGGCGTTGAGGCTCCTGCCGCCTCCGCCCCTTGGTCTGAGGCTTCTCGCCACGTAACAGGGAGGCTGCCTCTTCCGTCGCTCTCACGGACAGGCCCTCGTTCACCACCCGCTGCGCAAGCTTCTCGAGGGACTCTGGGTCCTCCACGGTGAGCAGTGCGCGGGCATGACCGGCCGAGAGGACTCCCGCAGCCACGCGACGTTGAACAAGTGCCGGCAAACGTAGTAGACGGATCGTGTTGCTGATCTGAGGCCGACTACGGCCGATCCGGGCAGACAACTCATCCTGCGTACACGCGAACTCATCCATGAGCTGTTGATATGCAGCCGCTTCCTCAAGCGGATTGAGTTGAGACCGATGAAGGTTCTCCAGCAGCGCATCCCTGAGGAGATCGCCGTCTTCCGTCTCACGAATGATCGCCGGAATCCGGCTTAGACCTGCGGCCTGAGTGGCCCTCCAGCGCCGCTCTCCCATGACCAACTCATACTTGGGGCCGTCTGCCTCGTGCGATGTCCTGACCACGATGGGCTGGAGCAGACCCACCTCCTTGATGGAGGTGACAAGCTCATCGAGCTCATCTTCATCGAACACCTGGCGAGGCTGCTTCCGATTGGGATGGATCTGATCCGTCTCGATCTCAGCGAAGGTCGTCCCAGGTACGGCTACCAGGCCGTCAGGAGAAGCGACGTTCCCGTCCACATCAACTGATATCGACGGAGTTTGTGCAGATGTAGAGGATGGAGCTGAAGCCGAGGTGACTGCAGAGGCTGCCGACCGGGCACGTGCCGAAGCACCAAGTACATCTGGGACGGATCTACGATGAACCTGCTCGTTCCGCTTCGTTTTCGTGTCAGCGGAGTTCGATTTGTTTGCGATGCGGTCGTCTGCGGGAACCGTAGAGGTAAAGAACATATCGGATGGCCGGGAGCGCCTGGCCGGCGCGGCCGCCTCAGGCTGCTTGGTGCGCGAGGATTCCGTGGGGCTACTCGGATCGCTGGCTGATGCCGCGCTGACGGACTTCCTGGCCGTACTGGCGCGCTTCTTCGTTGCGGGCTTAGAAGAGGTCTTCGTGGCCTTATCAGGGCCCTCAGAGGCCTTCTGTGGCTCTTGCGGAGTACTGGCTGCCTTCCGCTGAGTTCTGGGCACCGACGTCGCCGGATCCTTGGGCTCTGCAGCGGCTTCTGGAGCATCGACGGGTCCGCTCGCTATGAGCGCACCCAGTCCCCTGCCAAGCCCTCGACGTTTCTCTGCCATGTGAACCCTTCCCCAGTGTTCGTCTACTAGGTCCATCGTAGTCGCCTTCAGCCTCAGACATCACCTCCTACCTACCAGAGTTGGCAGGCCCTTGTTTCACGTGAAACCGAGCCGTAGGACCGATAACGAGAGAGTTTTTTGGCGCGGCAGACGATCCCGTCCTCACCGATCGGGTATGCCCGTTGTTTCACGTGAAACAGGCCGGGAAGCCCAACCACATGCGTGTAACTTCCGTGCCAGACGATCCCGTTCTGAACGGACTGATAAACCCGCGTTTCACGTGAAACGGGCCCGGAAGCTCAACAAGGTTCCAGGTTCTGTTGCGGCCAGCGGTTACGTCCCCAGCCTTAGGCATGAAGCTCGTTTCACGTGAAACATACCCAGGTCGCGCTTCTGTAGGTATCTTCAGCCACCCGAAGTTGCAGGGATCAGGCAGGCTTGCGTCGGTGTCGTAATCTTCCCATGGAACATGCCGGCGCTCCAGGCCTTGACTCGGACCCTGACGCCACGGACGGCGCCACCGATACAGCCGTTGTTCGGAGCGTCTGAACGCGCTCGACCTGACCAAACGAAATCCTGTCGAAGTGGTAGCCCTATGCACTGCACCCCTATACCACCTGCTCCA
>DXGD01000026.1 GCA_019114115.1 Candidatus Nesterenkonia stercoripullorum | reverse complement strand
TGCTGAACCAGTTGCTGGTGGAGATGGACGGTTTCGAGGCGAACGCGAACATCATCGTCATCGCTGCGACGAACCGGCCCGATGTGCTGGACCCGGCACTGCTGCGGCCGGGACGCTTCGACCGTCAGATCCCGGTGGAAGCACCTGACTTCGCCGGACGTCGCGAGATCCTGCGCGTGCACGCCCAGGGCAAGCCGCTGGTGGAGGATTTGGACCTGGCCGCCGTCGCCCGGAAGACCCCGGGATACACCGGTGCTGACCTGGCCAACGTGCTCAACGAAGCGGCTCTGCTGACCGCACGCTCCAATGCTGATCTCATCGACGATCGTGCCATCGACGAGGCCATCGACCGCGTGATGGCCGGGCCGCAGAAGCGCACCCGGCTCATGAAGGACCACGAGCGGCGCGTCACGGCCTACCATGAGGGCGGGCATGCGCTCGTGGCGGCGGCACTGAACTATTCGGCACCGGTCACCAAGATCACGATCCTCCCGCGCGGACGGGCGCTGGGCTACACCATGGTGGTGCCGGAGGACGACAAATACTCCACGACGCGCAACGAGCTGCTCGACCAGATCGCCTACGCGATGGGCGGGCGTGTGGCTGAGGAGATCGTCTTCCAAGACCCCTCCACAGGCGCGGCCAATGACATCCAGAAGGCCACCGAGACCGCGCGGCGCATGGTCACCGAGTACGGGATGAGCGCCAAAGTCGGCTCGGTGAAGCTGGGATCCGGGGACAGCAACCCCTTCCTGGGCAAGGAGATGGCTTCCGGCAAGGACTATTCCGAGCAGCTGGCCGGCATCGTCGACTCCGAGGTGCGCAACATCATCGAAGAGGGTCATGATGAGGCCTACCGCGCGCTCCTCGAGAACCGGCACGTGCTGGACCGCCTCGCCGAGGAGCTGCTGCGGGTCGAGACCGTTGGCGCCAAGGAAGTGGCTGAGATCTTCCACGACGTCGTGAAGCGCCCCCACCGCAAGGTCTGGGAATCCTCTCCGGAGCGTCCGATCGTGGTGTCCTCCGAACCGGGGCCGAAGAGCTCCGTCCCGCAGCGGGAGACAGGAGATCCGCGTGACTGAGCAGGCTGCAGGCGTGGACCTTGGACGCATTGCGTCGGCAGTGCGGGAGATCCTGCTCGCAGTGGGGGAGGACCCCGAGCGCGACGGTCTTCGGGATACTCCTCAGCGTGTGGCCAGAGCCTATGAGGAAGCCTTCTGGGGGCTGCGCCAGGATCCAGCGGAGCTTCTGAGGACGACGTTCGACATCGGGCACGAAGAGCTCGTCCTCGTGCGCGATGTCCCCTTCTACTCGATGTGCGAGCACCACCTGGTCCCCTTCTTCGGCAATGCCCACATCGGGTACATCCCGGCAGTGGACGGCAAGGTGACGGGGCTGTCCAAGCTGGCCCGGCTCGTCGACATCTTCGCCAAGCGCGCCCAGGTCCAAGAGCAGCTCACGAGTCAGGTGGTCGACGCGCTGGTCACCCACCTGGAGCCGCAGGGCGCGATCGTCGTCGTCGAGGCGGAGCACCTGTGCATGTCCATGCGCGGTGTCTCCAAGCCCGGCTCCAAGACGATCACCTCCGCAGTGCGGGGCCAGCTGCGCGATGCGGCGACCCGGGCGGAAGCGATGAGCCTCATCATGCATTCGTGAGCAGTGCCGCTGAGGGCACAGTGCGGTGACCTCATGTCCCAGGAATGAAACGAGTCGATACGGAAGTGTTCCGACAGGGACGCTCCAGCGAAGGAGTGCATGCCAGATGGACGCAATGGGAGCAATGCCCGGGACCGGCCCGAATACGGGCCCGCTGCCTGTCGTGCGCAGGCGCGCTGCGCAGATCTCCTTCGCGCAGCTGCCTCAGGACAGGACGCTGCTCATGGGGATCCTGAACCTCACTCCCGATTCGTTCTCCGACGGAGGGAAGCATTCCGGCCGAGGAGCTGATGAGAGCTCCGTTCAGGCAGGGCTGCGCATGCACTACGCCGGGGCGCATATGATCGACGTCGGCGGGGAGTCCACCCGGCCCGGAGCTGAGCCCATCTCCTCGGCGCAGGAGCGCGAACGCATCCTCCCGACAGTGGAGGCGCTGGTTGCCGCGGGAGTCTTCGTCTCGGTGGACACCCGGCACCCGGAGACCGCGGAGGCCGTGCTGAAGGTGGCTCCTTCTGCGGATCAGGTTCTCGTCAACGATGTCTCGGGCCTTCAGACTGCCCAGGGCATGCCGGAGCTCATCGCGCGGAGCGGGGCCCATGTCGTCATCACCCACAACCGCGGTGACGCGCAGACGATGCAGTCCAAAGCGGACTACCGGGATGTCTTGAGCGAGGTGCTCGAGGAGCTGGGCGCCCTGCGCCAGCGCTATCTCGATGCCGGCGCCGCCCCTGAGCAGATCATCCTGGATCCCGGGGTGGGTTTCGCGAAGACTTCCGCCCAGTCCTGGGAGCTCATCAGCCATCTCGAGGAATTCGTGAAGCGCAGCGCCGCGTGGGGCCACCGGGTGCTCTTCGGCGCATCCAGGAAGGGTCTGCTCGGGGATCAGCTCGCTGACGAGGCCGGCCCGCGTCCCCCGGACCGCCGTGACATCGCCACAGCTGGACTCTCGCTGCTGGCTGCGCAGGCCGGCGTGTGGGCAGTGCGCGTGCACGACGTCGAGGCCAGTTCGGACACTGTGCGCGTGGCCCGCGCACTGGGTGCTGTACCGGCCGCGCTCTCCGGGTCGGCCGGGGGCCAGTGACGGTGAGCGTCACTGTGGGTGTCACTCTGAGTGTCTGCGCCCCGGGGACGCTCGGCTGGCCTTTGACCAGGACTTCTCCTGGCCCGGGCAGTGATGCGAAAGTGGGTCCATGGGCACGTCCGGGGACCTGAGAGGATCAGCACCGTCGATGGAGGGCAGCTGTGGCTTCTGCTGACACGATCACGCTGCGTGGCCTGAGGGCCACGGGATATCACGGCGTCTTCGCTGAGGAGCGGCGTGAAGGGCAGATCTTCGCCGTCGACGCCTGCCTGGAGCTGGACCTCCGGCGGGCCGCGGCCAGTGACCGTCTGAGGGACACCGTCTCGTATGCGGAGATCGCCGCGATCGTCGAGGACCACATCACCGGTGAGCCCCTCGACCTCATCGAGGCGCTTGCCCAGCGCATCGCCTTGAGCGTGCTCGGCTACGATCCTCGGATTCAGGCGGCCACGATCACTGTGCACAAGCCCAGCGCACCGATGTCCCAGGACTTCTCGGACGTCTCGATCCGGCTGCGCCGCACTCGTGCCGATCTCGACGACACCGATGGACCCGAGGCCTGGAACGGTGGTGAGCGGAACGACGTCGCCCCCCAGCCCGCAGGACATGCGGGTGACGTGGACTCTCCGGTGCGGGCCGTGCTCGCGCTCGGTTCGAACCTGAGCACCTCTGGCTACAGTCCCGAGCAGATTCTGCAGGCCGCCGTTGAGGCGCTGACAGCCGAGGACGGCTCAGTGACCGTCCGCGAAGTCTCGCCCCTGGCGAAGACTGTCCCGGTCGGGGGCCCGCCTGGGCAGCCCGATTTCCTCAACATGGTCGTCGCCGTCGACACGGTGCTCCCCGCCGAGAAGCTGCTCGACCACACCCAGGGCATTGAGAGCGCCTTCGGCAGGCAGCGTGGCGAACGGTGGGCCGCCCGGACCCTGGACATCGACATCATCACCTACGGACATCAGGCAGTGGACACCGACCGGCTGCATCTCCCACATCCACGGGCTGCTGAGCGGGCCTTCGTGCTGGCACCCTGGTCATGGATGGATCCGGGGGCCGTCCTCCAAGGCCAAGGGGTCGGAGAACTCGCCGCAGAGGCTGCTGACGCCGTGGGTGTCCAGCCGTTCGGCGGGGTGCCGCAGGGCACTCGTCCCGCGGAGCCGGACCGGGCGGCGGGGCCCCACGCTGAGCATCCAGACCGTCCACAGCCCTCTGCTGACGAGGGTCGGAGGTCCGTATGAGCGCCCTGCGCCCCGGTTGGCTGCTGTTGATCACCGTCACCGCGGCGATCGGCGGGTTCGTGGCCACCTCCGTGATGGCCGCCAGCGGCATCCGCTCACCGGTGCTGCCGATCTCTTCTGTGGTGACGCTCGCCGGAGTCGGGCTGATCGTGCTGGGCCTGGGCCTCGTGGTGCACAGGGATCAGCGTCGTGGCCGGGCCGCGGACGAAGAGGCCGAGCTGCGGCGTCGTCACCCTCGCGAGCCTGATGAGAACACCGGGGACTATCCTGAGCGCACTTCAGACACGGGGCGAATCTCACGCCAGCGCCCCAAGCCGAGGCGGCTCCACCCGTTGCAGGCGGTCCGCGTGGTCGCCGCGGCACAGGCCTGCGCCTATGCGGGTGCGCTGATCGCCGGATGGCATATCGGGGTGCTCATGGACCTGGCTCCCGCGGTCGGCCTGGGCGCACCGAACGCCACGAATGCCCTGGTCATGATCATAGGTGGGATGATGTGGGTGATCATCGGTTTCGTCGTCGAGCGGCTGTGCAAGATCCCGCCGGACGACGGCGCAGCGAGACGCCCCTCAACCGACGAGGGCAAGCGACTCGGCCAGGACTATGGTGACCGCCTGGGTCCAGAGCCCGGAGCGGCGCGAACCCGGGACCCGCAACGCGACCCGAGAGAGGGAAAATATGCCCGCTGAACCCATCGACCCGGCTGGTGTGCACTGGGACCGAGTGGACCCGGGCTATATCACCGTCCGGCTCATCACCGGTATCGGCGGCTGGCTGGTCACGTTGGCAGTCGTTGCGGTGCCGCTGGTGCTCGAGGCGATGGACATCATGGGGTCCATCCCGCTCTGGGTCAAGATCCCCGTTCTGACCGTGCTGGTGATCTGGGCCGTCATCGACATCGGGCTGATCCCGCGCAGAGCGAAGGCGATCGGCTATCACGAGCGGGACGACGATCTGCTCATCCGCAGAGGCATCCTTTTTCAACGCGTCGTCGCCGTCCCCTACGGGCGGATGCAGTACGTCGACATCGAGGCCGGGCCGCTCATGCGGCACTTCAAGCTCTGCACGATCCAGCTGAAGACAGCCTCCGCGGAGACGGACGCGACTGTGCCCGGTCTCACCCGGGACGAAGGCGCGCGCCTGCGCGAAGAGCTCTCCTCCCGAGGCCAGGCGCGCCTGGCCGGGCTGTGAGCCGCCGCATGACGGACAATTCACACGATGACGCCACCTCCGGCGAGTCCTCCGCCGAGAAGTCCTCCCCGGGGAAGCCCTCAGGGGAGAAATGGTTCGACCCGAGCTGGACGAAGGTCCATCCCCTGAGCCCGCTGGTCCGCGGCGGTCTGGCGGTGATCGCGATCCCCGTCGCGGTATTCGGCTACAACTGGGACATGCTGACCGAGCTCTGGTCGCTGCTGCGCTCCGGGGACCTCGTCGAGGAGTTCCAGCGCAATCCGCAGAACTTCGTGCTCGGCGGCGGCGCCCTGCTGCTCGTGATTCTGCTGATCTTCGGAGGGTTCCTGCTGAGCTGGTGGTTCACCCGCTATAAGCTCACTGCCGACTATGTGATGGTCAAATCAGGCATCTTCGTGCGCCAGCACCGTCAAGCCCGCATCGACCGGGTGCAGGCCGTGGACCTGCGTCAGCCCCTGCTGGCCCGGCTGACCGGACTCGCCGAGCTGAAATTCGAGGTCGCCGAAGGCGATGGCACCGCGGCCACGCTGGCGTTCCTGAAGAAGCCCGAGGCGGAGAAGCTGCGCGCCGACATCATGGAACGTGCCGCCGGCCGCGGGCCGTCGGCTCAGCGTCCCGGCGCAGAGGCAGACCTCGCTCACTCCGCCGGCTCGGACGACGGCGACTACGCGGCTGCCGAAACATCTGCGGCCCCCGGCCAGGCTCCCTACGGCGCCCGAGATGACACTGCCGCCTACGGTGTTGACCCCGATGCGGCAGGGACGCCCTCCGGCACCCAAACAAGCCCAGGCTCCCCGACCCCACACTCCCCGACCCCAGGCTCCCCGACCCCAGAAGTCGGGACGACCGCGT
>DXGD01000025.1 GCA_019114115.1 Candidatus Nesterenkonia stercoripullorum | reverse complement strand
TCACAGGGGGAGGCTGGCACTGCTGAGGGAAGCACCGCGGAGGAAGGCACTGACGGGTCAGCTCAGGAGCCGGCGGGACCGTCCTCGGATCCCGAATCGACCCACGTGCTGGTCAATGCGCAGAATCCGCTTGAACCGCGTGATTACGCGCCCGCGGACCTCGTCGAACCAGATGTGCGCACATCCGAGGAGGCCGAAGTTCAACTGCGCGCCGAACCCAGTGCCGCGTTGGAGGAGATGATGGCCGCCATCCAATCCGAGGATATGGAGTTGGCAGCCACCAGCGGATACCGCTCCTATGAGTCCCAGCAGGCCGTCTATGCCGAGAACTACGCCGAGGACGGCGTCGAGTCCACCGATGAGACGACGGCACGGCCGGGCTACTCAGAGCACCAGACAGGGCTGGCCGTCGACGTGATCTCCATCGACAACCCGGACTGCATCGAGGGCGATTGCTTCGCCGATACGCCTGAAGGCGAGTGGGTGGCGCAGAACGCTCACCGATTCGGCTTCATCATCCGGTACCCGGACGGCGCAGAGGATGTCACCGGGTATCACTACGAACCGTGGCATGTGCGCTATGTCGGTGTGGAGACAGCGGCGGAGGTCTTCGAGCTCGATACCACGCTCGAAGAGTACTGGGACCAGCCCGCGGCCGAGGAATACGACGAGCCCGAGCCCGATCCGGAGATTCTCGAACCCCCTGAGGACTCTAGCCCCTAGTCACAGCGCTGGCGCGGCTGCTCGCCCGACCTGTCGCGCGGTACTGTGTGAGTATGGCTCTTACCCTTCAACGGTCGACGTCGAGGTCATCCCGGCTGCCCGTAAGACAGCCGCTCACCGGCGCAGCCACGGTGACTGCTGCGCTGCTGCTGATGTCGGGCTGCTCCGCGGACTCGAGTGAAGAGGAGGATGAGACATCAGGTCAGAGCCAGTCTCCGGAGGGTCCTTCCGCCGAGGACCCCGGTGGCGATGGTTCCGGGGGCAATGAGCGGGTCAGTGAAGCGTCGGCGGCCCCCGGGTCCGTGCATGTTCTGGTGAATAAGGCGACGCCGCTCGACCCCGAGGACTATGAGCCTGAGGACCTCGAAGTCCCGGACGTACCGCAGGACAACGGAGGGCAGGAGCTCTCGCACGATGCCGCGAAGGCCTTGGAAGCCCTTTTCGCCGCAGCCGAATCCGAAGGCCTATCGCTGTCCCTGGTGAGCGCCTATCGCGGCTTCGACTATCAGGAGACGGTGTACAACGGGTACGTCGCCGAGTCCGGACAGGAAGCCGCCGACGCTGTCTCGGCCAGGCCAGGCCACTCAGAGCATCAGACCGGTCTCGCAGCGGATATCTCCTTCGCCGGCAATGAGGACTGCCTGCTGCGCAAATGCTTCGCCGAGACGGAAGAGGGTCAGTGGCTCGCCGAGAACGGTCCCGACCACGGCTTCATCATCCGCTATCCGGAAGGCGATACAGACGTCACCGGATTCGACTATGAGCCTTGGCACCTGCGCTACCTCGGTGAGGAGACCGCAGCGGCCGTTGAGGAATCCGGGCTGCCCTTGGAAGAGTACTGGGGTGAGCCTGCCGCGCCTGACTACCCGGACGCCCCCTGAGCAGCGCGTGGCACACCCGGCCTGCCGTGCTGAGGCGCCTACGCCGGGGGCGCGCCGAGTCCTTCGGCGCGGGCGTGCAGCATCGCGGCGGCACGATCGCGTAAGGAGAGCTTCGCCAGGACCGTGGCGATCGTGTTGCGGACCGTCTTCGGGCTCACGGAGAGACGACGCGCGATCGCGGAGTTGTCCAAACCCCGCGCCACGAGATCCAGCACTTCCCGCTCCCGCGCCGTGAGCTGCGGAAAGGGGAGCCGCAGAGCCTGTTGGCCGCCGACGACATAAGCCAGTGCCCTTTCCGCCACGGAGGGTGAGAGGATCATCTCGCCGGCCGCCACGGCCCGCAGGGCGCGTTCAACGGCGTCGGGAGGGGCCGATTTCACCAAGAAACCCCGCGCGCCGGCCCGGACGGCGGCGACCACGGAGTCTTCGTCCTCGTGCATGGAGACCATCAGCACCTTGGTCCGCGGTCGAGTCCGCAGGATCTCTCGCGTGAGCTCGGTCCCCGAGCCGTCGCCCAGAGGTCCACATCCATCAGCACGACGTCGGCCAGGAGCGGCCCTGAGAAAAGCTCCCGCCCCGTCGCGACGCTCTCGGCCTGACCAGTGACCTCGATGGTGTCGAGGGACTGAAGCAGTGCAGCCATGCCGATGAGGAAGACCGGGTGGTCATCGACGAGGACCACATGGATCGGGGACGTGCTGGGGATATCGCTCATGAGGCCACCGTCGGAGGGATCAGCGGCAGCCTGGCCTGTACGAGCGTCCCGGCGCGGGTGCTGCCCCGGAGTTCGGTGGCGACACTCGCGTCAGCGGCGGCTGGGCTGCTGGCAGCGCTGCTGGCTGCACTGTTGGGGAGTGCTGTGGGCGCACTGGCGGGCACTGTGCTGCTCAGCGCGCGTTCACGGGCGGTTGGCTCCACCGCCACGTGGCGGCTGGTGATCGTCAGCCGCCCGTGGAGCTCTTCGACACGTTCGCGCATCGAGGCGGTGCCGACGCCGTCGTCGTCTGTGGCTGATCGGCCCGACCCTGAATCGCTGCAGGTCACCACCAGCTCCCGGGACGCGCCTGTTCCCTCGAGGGTGACGGTGACGGTGGACTGCGCGGCCCCTGAATGCCGTGCGGCGTTGATGATGGATTCGGAGATGACGGCGTAGGCCGCCGCGGCCACCCGCGGGTCGAGTCCGCGCAGCTCTTGAGGGTCTGAAGTCAGGAGACCGCCGGCTTCCACAGCGAATCCTGATTCGGCATGGCGGGTGGCCAGCTCCTGGACGGCGGCGCTCAACCCGCGTTCCTCCAGTACCGGGGGAAGCAGGCTGCGCGACAGTGTGCGAACGTCCTGTACGCGCTGGGCTGTCTCGGATTGCAGAGCGTGTAGGACGGCATCAGCGGCTTGGGGGTCGGTGCGCAGCACATTGCGCGCGCCCTGCAGCCCCAGCTGGAGGCCGGAAAGCGACGGACCCATGCCGTCGTGGAGCTCACGGCGGATTAGCCGGCGTTCGGCCAGGCGCGCGCCGTTTGCCGCGTCTCGTGCCCGGGTCACCTCGCGGGCGGATCTGATCAGGCCGAGCCCGGC
>DXGD01000257.1 GCA_019114115.1 Candidatus Nesterenkonia stercoripullorum | reverse complement strand
ACCCCGAAGCCCTGGGAGATCGCGCTCATCAAGCGCACCCCCGGGCAGCTCGAGGACCGGTTCCACATCATGCTGCGCGACCCTGACCTGTCCGATGCGTCGCCCGACTCCCTGCGCGTCAACCACTTCTACGAGCGGCACCCCCGCTGGACCGGATCCGCTGCCCCGGCAGACATCGCCGCCCTGCACCCAAGCCACGACGCCGCACAGGCAGTCGAGATCTTCACCGCCGGCACCGTCCTGGTCGGGTCCAACCCCGACTTCGACGCCAGGGCCCTTGAGTGGCTGCTACGCCAGCACGGCCTGAGGCCGCGCTGGCACCACCACACCATCAACCTGGTCACCTGGACCTACGCGCACCTCCTCGCCAAGGGGGAGGCAGTGAAGATCCCGACCTCCTCCTACGACCTCTCTCGCCGTGTGCACGTCGAACCTCCGAGCGCCGAGGAGGCCCACACCGCCATGGGAGATGCACTCTGGACTGTGCGCTGGTGGAAGAGCCTGACGGAGGCCCAGCGATGAGCCGCCGCGGCGTCGGCGCACTCGGCGGCCTTGTGGTCCTGGTCCTCGCCGCCGGCGCCTACATGGCGCCCTCGGAGCTGGACGAGATCCTTCCGGACATCGCACCCTCGAGCGGCAGCTCGCGGACCTCCGCAGCCCAGGACGAGGACGTGGACGCAGGCGCCCTCGCCGGCGCCTCGAGCGACCTGGATGCCCTCACGGTCGTCGAGCTCGACAGCGGGGACGACTACGACCGTGACCTGTTCGGGCAGCGCTGGGCAGACATCGACCGCAACGGATGCGATCAGCGGAACGACGCTCTGCGCGCCGGCGCCGTCGAGGTCACTACCAAGCCGGGGACCCACGGCTGCGTGGTGCTCGAGGCAACGATCGAGGACCCCTATACGGGAACCACGATCGACTTCGTCAAGGGTGAGAACACCGTGGACATCGACCACGTCGTCCCGCTCTCGCGTGCATGGCAGCAGGGAGCCTCGAGCTGGTCCGAGGAGCGCCGTGAGGAGTTCGCCAACACTTCGGGCAACCTCCTGGCGGTCGATGCCTCTGCGAACCGTTCCAAGGGGGATCAGGGTCCGGAGGAGTGGATGCCTGATGCCGGCCGCTGCGGCTACGTCGTCCAGTGGATCGATGTGAAGGCCGAGTTCGAGCTCAGCGTCTCCGCGGAGGAGAAGTCCGCCCTTGAGGACGAGCTCGACGAGTGCGAAGGGAGCCTGTGATGGACAAGGACTGGGATTTCGTGATCCTCGTGTTCGGCGGCATGGCGGCCGCGGTGTTCCTGCTGCCGGCGCTGTTTCCCGAGCTCGTCGCCGGCGCGATCGCCAAGCTGCTCAGCTGGCAGGTCGTGGTCCCCTCGGCCGAGGCGCTGGTAGAGATCCCCACGACCGGGGTCGGATTCGACCTTCCTCGCCTGCTGGTGGGGGCCGGGGTGCTGCTGCTGGCGGTGTGCGCGGGGCGCGTCGCTATGACGCGCCGTGCTCAGGCCTGACGCTGCGCGCTGGGCCGACTGTCCCTCCACGCACGCTCCTGCTGGTGGTCCCCGAGGAGGGGCCGGCCGATTCTCAGGCGTCAGAAGAAGAGCGATGCGATGAAAATGCCCAGAGTGATCGGGACGAGCACCATCGCGGTGACGAAGAGGCGGAGTTGAGTTGTTCGCGGTCGATGGGGGTCGTTGACCAGGAGGGCGGCCAGGACCGCGAGGGTCGCGACAAGGGAATGGCCGGCGGCCTCTAGGGCGTTTCCCTGCGTCAGTTTCCAGATGGCCAGGCTGAGGAACGCGAGAGCGAGGAACCCCAGGAGCGTCGCCCTCAGGTGAGTCTCTGGCTGAGTCATGCCGCCATCCTCGCTCAGGCTTGACGCTGTGCGCTCGGCCGGCTGTTCCTCCACGCACGCACCTGCTGGGGGTCCCAGAGGCGGGAGCGGCCGATCTTCCGTACGGACTCGGGGAAGTCCTTCGAGAAGTCGGTGTCGCGTCGCTGGTAGCGCGTGACGGTGTCGAGCTTGACGCCGAGCTCGGCGGCTACGCCGGCCCGGGTCAGCAGTCCCTCGACCTCGAGGGTGTCTCCCGCGGCCGCCTCGGCCACGGTCGACCGCATCCGCTGGCGCTTGTCCTGCCACGAGCGGATCTGCTGGAGACTGAACAGAGGGCGCGGCCCGGTGTACTTGACCGGCTTGGGGAAGTCCGCGTGGCGGCCGAGGTAGGTCCTCATCGACCCGTAGCTGAGCTCGAGCTCGTCGGCGGCCTCTTGGAGGGAGACGAGCCGGTCGGAGGGGTCGACCGGTGCGCCCTCCTCGTACCGTCGGACGGCCTCGGCGTCGTACACGTAGGAGTTCGCGCACATGCCGCAGCGCGCGACCGGGCTCGGGAAGTCGGCGTGCTTTGAGTGCTTCCAGAGCGTCGTCGCGGTGATGTCGAGATCGTCGGCGAGTACCGAGAGTGGCTGCACGGTGCGCGTCGTGCCGTCGGCCGTCGCCGACCCGTCGCCGGTCTCTTCCCAGCGCTGCACGGCGCCCAGGTCGTAGAGGAGACCGCTGTCGCACTTGCCGCAGCGCACCGCGGGCGCGGGGAACCCGTCGCGCTCGGCGTGCTTGCGCAGCGTGCGCACGGTGATGCCGACACGCTCAGCGATGGTGGCTAGGGGCTGGGGCTGGTCCAAGGGGGTTCTCCTCGTGGGGCACGAGAAAGCCCACCCTCCAGGAGGAATCATCTGTCAGAACGAAACCACGGTGGAGGGTGGGCCTCTCAAGGGTACAGGTCGGAAGGTCAGGATGCCTTCGACAGCTGGCGGGCGAGAGGCCGGATCTTGTCGAGTCGGACGCCGGAGAAGTGGTCATCACCGATCATCCCGACAGGAAGCTCCGAGTAGCCCAGGCTCTTGACGAGAGCCAGGGCGTCAGCGTCTTGGGTGACGTCGATGTAGCGGTACGGGATGCCCTTGCGACGGCAATACTTCACGAG
>DXGD01000024.1 GCA_019114115.1 Candidatus Nesterenkonia stercoripullorum | reverse complement strand
ATGCTCTACATCCACCCCGACGAGTGCGTCGACTGCGGAGCCTGCGAGCCGGTCTGCCCCGTCGAGGCGATCTACTACGAGGACGACCTGCCCGACCAGTGGTCCGACTACTACCAAGCCAACATCGAGTTCTTCGACGAGATCGGCTCGCCCGGCGGGGCAATGAAGCTGGGCATGATCCGCAAGGATCACCCGATCGTCGCCGCACTGCCACCGCAGAACGGATAGAACAGCGGGTCCTGACCCAGGCCGCTCGACCCTGGATGCGATTGCGCATCCAGCACTGGTACGAGAAGGAACCTAAGGAGACTCATGCGCGCGAGCGTGGAATGGATGGAGCGGCACCAGGTGGTGCTCTACGTGGCGGGCCTGGCTCTCGGGGCCATCGTTGGATTGGCCTGGCCTGCGGTTGCTCATCCTGCGGAGCTGGCGATCCACCCGGTGCTGGCGCTACTGCTGTACGCCACGTTCCTCGGGATCCCCTTCGGCAGGATCGGGCGGGCGTTCCGGGACTGGCGGTTCCTTTCGACGATCCTCGTCGTCAACTTCGTCTTGGTGCCGTTGATCGTCTGGCCGCTCTCAAGGATCGTCGCCTCCGACCAGGCACTCCTCGTTGGCGTCCTGTTCGTGCTGCTCACCCCTTGCATCGATTACGTCATCGTCTTCTCCGGCCTCGCGGGCGGCGACGAGGAGCGGCTCCTGGCTGCGGCACCGTTGCTGATGATCGCTCAGATGCTCCTGTTGCCGCTGTACATGTGGCTCTTCGTGGGCGCGGAGTTCGCCAGCTCCATCGAGGTCGCGCCGTTCGTAGAGGCGTTCGTGCTCATCATCGCGCTTCCCTTCTTGGCCGCGGCACTGACCCAGCTCGCCGCTGCCCGGTCACGGGCCGGCAGGAAGCTCGAACAGGTTGCTACCGCGGGGATGGTGCCGCTGATGGTCACGACGCTGGCGGTCGTCGTCGCTTCGCAGATCTCCGGCGTGAGCGCCCGGCTCGGTTCACTGCTCCTGGCGGTGCCGGTCTACGCCCTCTTCGCTGCAGTGATGGTGCCGGTCGGGATGCTGGCCAGCCGCATTGCAGGCCTCGACGTACCTGGAAGGCGTGCGGTCGTCTTCAGCGGCGCGACTCGCAACTCACTCGTCGTTCTGCCACTGGTGCTCGCCTTGCCGGCTGCGTTCGACATTGCTCCTCTCGTGGTGGTGACCCAGACGCTCGTCGAGCTCGTCGCCATGGTCGTCTTCATCCGGCTCATCCCGCTCGTCATCCCCGCGCGGCCGGGAGCCGGTACTGACCGGACCCTTGCCGCACAAACCTCAGAGATCGAGACGTAGTCCCGGTCCAAGGTGCTCGTGGGCGATGACCCCATCCCCTCAGCGCCCGTGGACGTGTTGGCGGTACGGGCCACCCGACGCGACCAAGGTTTAGGTGCATCATTGTTGCGGTAGATGCAATACTGGGTAGATGGCCCAGGACCCCCGTGGCGTCTCACCACTTCGCCAGCTTCGCAACGTGCGGGCGCTGGACGAGGGGCGCTTTGTGTTCGAGGCGATGCTCTCGGGCTGGGCGGATCAGCAGAGCAGTCGAGGACTCGCTGAGCGGACGATCGGGAGCCGTGAGTTGGTCATCCGGAGGTTCGAGGAGTTCGCAGGACGTTATCCGTGGGAGTGGTCGCCGGGTGACTTGGAGGATTACACGACCCAGGCGAAGTCTCGACAGCGGCCGGCGACCCCCTCCACGATCCGCGGGTATCACTCCATCATCCGGCTGTTCTGCGACTACCTCACCGATCCTCGGTACCGGTGGGTGGCGGACTGCGAAGAGCGCTTCGGATCAGCGCCGCAACAGGTCTGCCACGAGTGGAACACGCTCGCGCACCTGGTTGACTACGAGGGCCGTCCGCAGCGGCGAGCACTTACCTATGACGAGATTGAGCAGTTCTTCACCGTTGCCGATCGCCGCGTCGAGACGATCCTCCAGCGGGGCCGGAAGGGAGCCCTCGCAGCGCTTCGTGACTCCCAGATCTTCAAGATGATCTACGCCTACGGGCTGCGTCGGGCTGAGGCTGTGGGTCTGGACGTGGCGGACCTGCGGCCCAACGGTGTGGCTCCGCGCTTCGGACGCTTCGGTGCTGTCGATGTGCGCTGGGGCAAGGGTGCACAAGGCTCGGGCCCGCGACGCCGGTCGGTACTCACGATTCCCGAGCTGGACTGGATCACGGAGGGACTGGCCCAATGGATCGACCACGCCCGACCTCGCTTCACCGCCGGATCGGCGGGGCCTCTGTGGCTGACCGAGCGAGGTACGCGTGTCTCGCTGCGCTACATCGACCTCCGCTTCGCCCAGCTCCGCGACGAAGCAGAGCTGCCGTCAGAGCTCAGCGTGCACGCTCTGCGCCACACGTACGTCACCAACCTCATCGAGTGGGGATACGCCGAGAAGTTCGTGCAGGACCAGGTCGGGCACGCGTACGCCTCGACGACCGCGATCTACACCTCCGTCGGCGACGACTTCAAGAACCGCATGATCAACCGAGCACTCTCCCGGATCTATGGAGGACCCCATGCCGAAGACTCCCGCCCCTGACGCGCCGATCACCTGGAACCTGCGCCCGCTCATGGCTGCGGCCGGGATGTTCCAGACCACAGACCTGATCGAACCGCTGCTCGCCCAGGGAGTACATCTTTCCCGCGAGCAAGTGTTCCGCCTGGTGACGAAGACTCCCGAGAGACTGAACGTCGAGGTGTTCGCCGCTCTCTGCCGGATCCTCGAATGCACCCCCAACGACCTCATCAAGATCCCGAAGGTCCAGACCGAGCGACCACGCCGAGCAGCCGGCGCTCCAGATGCCTCTGGCCCGGCAATCGGTGACCTGCGTCCGATCCGCGCCAAGCTGCACCGCCCACACGAGTGAACCGAACAGGGCGCACCGATGGCCACCAGGTCGGCTGCGACAGGTGCACCCGTCACGTCGCAGCCCGGTACTGGATCCTTGAGCAGCACATCTGCAACTCCTGCTACTCAAGGCTCCGCCGACACCCCGGACGCTGCCCCGAGTGTGATCAGGTCAAGGTCCTGGCTTTCTACGACTCGGACCGGCACATCGTCTGCGCGACCTGCGCCGGCGTACCGCCGCGGTTCGCGTGCACCACCTGCGGAAGCGAGGAACAGCTCACCGGATCCCAGTGCGGCACCTGCCGACTGACCGAGCGCCTTCGTGCTGCCCTCGCAGACGACAGCGGTGAGATCCATCCCGGCCTTGCCACCCTGTATGACCACCTGCTGACGGCACGCGACCCGCGCACGGTGGTGCGATGGCTGCGCAAGGAGCCGGTCGGGACGACGCTTCGCGCTATGGCCGCTGGCGATCTTCCGATCAGCCACTCCACGCTCGATGCCCTCCCGCTCTCGCCTCGCGTGCGGTACTTGCGCCACATGCTCATCAGCGCCGGAACGCTCCCGGCCATTGACGTACTGCTCAATGACCTCGAGAAGCACGCCACCGCCTTCATTGCCAGCCTTCCCAGGGAGCACGGCGCGGTCACCGGCCAGTACTTCCGCTGGCAGCTGCTTCGCAAGGCCAGACAGCGATCCGCGGTGCGAGCAGTGACCCCTGGGGTCTACAGCACACGCTCCACCGAGCTACGCAAGATCGCGGGCTTCCTCTCCTGGGTCGACACGAACGGGCTCTCCCTGTCATCGCTGGACCAGGCTTCCGTTGACCGCTTCTTCGCCCACCACCACTCCCAGGCGGCAGTTGGCACGTTCCTGAACTGGGCGATACGGCAAGGCCTGACAAATCCGGTGCAGATCCCTGGACGGAAGCCGGCCCCGCCGCGCCCCCCGGTCCCCGACGACATCCTCTGGGCCAAGGTCGACCAGCTCGTCGATGATGAGTCCATCCCGCTGGGAAGTCGCCTCATCGGCCTGCTCGTCCTCGTGTTCGCCCAGCGGATCAGCGACTGTGTCCGCCTGCGCCGCTCGGACGTCACGGATGACGAGACGATGCGGATCGCGCTGGGACGGACTCCACTCACCCTTCCCAGCCCCATCGCCGCGCTGCTGCGGCATCATCTCGAGGAGCTGAGCACTCGGCGGCCCTACCTCGACGGCGGACCAGATTGGCTCTTTCCCGGGGCCACGCCTCACTGCCACGTCAGCGAAGCCAGCGTCGCCCTCCACCTCGTCCCGCACAAGATCCATGCCCGAGAGATCCAGCAGGCCCGGATCGACCACCTCGTGCAAACTGTGCCGGCCAGCGTCGTTGCAGACATGCTCGGCATCAACATCAACACAGCAGTCAGGCATGCCGCGCGCACCAACTCGAGATGGGGCAACTACCCCGAACTACGAGCGTCGCCCACTGGGGAATGGTGCACGGGCGAACGATCCCGTCCGCGATGACCGGGGACACCCCGGTGAGGCGGCGGGAGAGGTCTAGCCGGCTGTGGGTTTTCTTTGGCAGGGAGCGGGTGAGGGATCGCCTCGCCGCCGTCGACACACTGTTCAGTTTTCGGTATATAGTTCAGTGCATGCTGACTATAGCTTCTCGTCTCGATGTGATGAACCGGTTGGGTCGCGCGCTGGCCGACCCGACCAGGTCCCGGATTATCCTGGCTCTGCTCGATGGGTCCGCGTATCCGGCGGAGCTGGCCCGAGATCTGGAGCTGACACGTTCCAACGTGTCCAACCACCTCGCATGCCTACGCGATTGCGGGATCGTGGTCGCCGAGCCCGAGGGTCGTCGGACACGGTATGAGATCGCCGATTCCCACCTGGCGCAGGCCCTGACCGCGCTGGTCGACGCCACCCTCGCGGTGGACGAAGACGCCCCCTGCATCGATCCCGCCTGCACTGTTCCCGGATGCGACGTAGCAGGGGAGGGCGCATGATGCTCGCCTCGGTCCTGCAGGCGATGGGCCTGTTCGTGGCGACCAACATCGACGACGTCATCGTGCTCTCCCTCTTTTTTGCCCGAGGCGTGGGCCAGCGCGGCACTACCGCCCGCATTCTGGCCGGGCAGTACCTCGGGTTCGTCGGCATCCTCGGTGCCGCTGTCCTGGTGACCCTCGGCGCCGGAGCCTTCCTGCCCTCGGCAGCCATCCCGTACTTCGGTCTCA
>DXGD01000256.1 GCA_019114115.1 Candidatus Nesterenkonia stercoripullorum | reverse complement strand
CAGCCGTGGTGCACCTGATGCGTCCGGGCGGGCACCTCATCATGCCGCGGCACAGCTACCAGGGCCTGGCGGTGATGGCCCAGCAGCTTGCCGACCGCGGCACTGTCACCGTGCACCGCGTCGACATCGCCGAGACAGCAGCAGTGGAACAGACGCTGCGGGACGTCTCGGAAACGGCTCGGGCGGAACAGGCCGACGCCATGCTGTGGATCGAATCTCCCACCAACCCGATGCTCGAGGTGGCGGACCTGCCGGCGCTCACCCGCGCGGCGCGGGACTACGGTGTGCGCACGGCCGTGGACAACACCTTCGCCACGCCGATGCGCCAGCGGCCGCTGCTCAGCGGTGCCGATATCGTGGTCCACTCGGTGACGAAGTTCCTCTCCGGCCATTCGGACCTCATCATGGGGGCCGTCGTCACAGCTGACCCCTCGATCCAGGCGGAGCTTCATACCCATCGCACATTGCACGGCGCGATCCCCGGGCCGATGGAGGTGTTCCTGGCGCTGCGCGGGGTGCGCACGCTGGCCGTCCGCCTCAACGCGGCCGAAGCCACGGCGGGCTCTCTGGCTGAACAGCTCGAGGGGCTCAGCCGCGGAGGCGACCTGCCTGTCGGCCGCGTCGTCTATCCGGGTCTGCGCTCGCACCCGCAGCATGAGCGTGCTGGCGAGCAGCTCGCGGGATACGGCGCGATCCTTACCGTCGATGCAGTGGCCCGAGGCGGTCGCAGTGCCGCGGAGGTCGCTGACGCCGTCCTTGCCCGGCTGAAGGTGTGGACCCCGGCGACGAGCCTTGGCGGAGTCGAATCGCTGGCTGAACGACGTCGTCGTCATGCCGGGGAGCCTGAGACGGTGCCGGAGGGACTCATCCGGCTCTCCGTGGGCATCGAACGCGCCGAGGACCTCTACGCGGATCTGCTCCAGGCGCTGCAGGCGGTAGCCCGCGACAACCCGGCCGAATGAGGTTTCCCCGGATCAGCGCCTCGAAGGCGATACTATCGAGGTATGGGAACGAGTCCTTCTACCGCGTGGGTCGCTGCACTGCTTGCCGAGTACTACCTGATGATCGCGTTCGCGGCCGTATGCCTGGTCGTGGCTATCGTCGCGCTGGTGCGGTGCCTGCCGAAGAACGCGCAGCGGTTCGAGATGTCATTCCGCCGCACCAAAGGCTTCTGGCTGGGCATGACCGGAGGCGCGACGGCGCTCGGCGCGGTCGGCCTGCTCTCCAACCTCGGCAACGGGCCGTTCGGCCTGATCTTCCCGGTGATCGCCGCCTGCATGGCGATGGTCTACCTGACTGACGTGGACCCTGCCGTCTCCGAGTGACGTGGTCCGGCAGGGCGGGACTGCCTGACCGGGCGATTTCCGCCCGGACGAGCGCTCCTGCGGGGAACTGTCCTCGCCAACTGCCACGGATGACCTCTCTCGCGATAGTCTGACTCGAAGAGAACTGTCCTGAGCTGGAACCGTCGAATCTGAAAGGGACACTGCCCGATGACTCACCACGTGATCCTCCTGCGGCACGGCCAGAGTGACTGGAATGAGAAGAACCTGTTCACCGGCTGGGTCGACGTCCCGCTGACCGACCAAGGGCGTCGAGAAGCCTCCCGCGGCGGTGAGCTGATCAGCGAAGCGGGCTTGCTGCCCGACGTCGTGCACACCTCCCTGCTGCAGCGCGCCATCACGACCTCCCACCTCGCCCTGGAGGCAGCCGACCGGCTGTGGATCCCGGTGCGCCGGGACTGGCGCCTCAACGAGCGTCACTATGGGGCGTTGCAGGGCAAGGACAAGGCCGCGATCCGCGAGGAGTACGGTGAGGAGCAGTTCATGACCTGGCGCCGCTCCTACGACACCCCGCCGCCGGAGCTGAACGACGGCGACGAGTTCTCCCAGGCAGACGATCCCCGCTACGCCGATCTCGGTGACAGCATCCCGCGCACTGAGTGCCTCAAGGACGTCGTGGAGCGGATGCTGCCGTACTGGGAGTCAGTGGTCATCCCTGAGCTGAAAGACGGTAAGACCGTGCTGCTGGCTGCGCACGGCAACTCGCTGCGGGCCCTGGTGAAGCATCTCGACGGAATCAGCGACGCCGACATCGCCGGGCTCAACATCCCCACCGGGATTCCCCTGCACTACGAGCTGGATGGCGAGATGCGTCCAGTGAATCCGGGCGGCACGTATCTGGACCCGGACGCCGCGAAAGACGCGATCGAAGCGGTGGCCAACCAGGGCAAGGCCTGAGCTGTGTCGTCTATTCGCCCCTGGAGTCCCAGTCGCCGGTGACGAGGTAATCGACTTTGCGTGCCACGGAGACGCCGTGATCTCCGAAGCGCTCGAAGTACCTGCTGGTCAGCGTGACATCCGCGGTGGTCGCGGCAGAAGCGTGCCACTCCTCGGCGGCAATCGCGGCGAAGACTGAGGCGTGCAGCTGGTTGATCTGGTCGTTCAGCGCGGTGATTTCGCTGACCAGGTGAAGCTCTCGATTTTCGAGCAGGGTCGCCAGGCGGTCGGCGATCGAGATCGTGTGCTCGGCCATCTGGGCGTAGATGTGCTGCAGCTCTGGTGGTGAGACGAGATCGGGATACCGCAGGCGCACGAGCTGAGCGATGTGCCGGGCGAGATCGCCCATGCGCTCCAGCGACGTCGACATGCGCAGCGCCCCGACGATCATCCGCAGATCAGACGCGACCGGCCCCTGCAGGGCGAGGAGCTCGATCGCTTTCTCGTCGAGCTCCACCTGCTGACGGTCGATGGCGGCGTCGGCGGCTATGACCTCGTCAGCCAGCTGAACGTCAGCTGTCTCGAACGCCTGATAGGCGCGCTCCATTGCCTTGGAGACCAAGTGCGTGATCTCAATGAGCTGCTCACCGAGATTCTGGAGATCCTCTTGGAAAAGTCTTCGCACGTCTGTTGTATTCCTTTCGCATGTCCCGTGACCGGGGCTTCCAGCCTCCACCGCAGAAGTGAACGGCGCCGCTAAGATCAGTCAACGGCCAGGTGAACGATAGTTGAACCCTAAACCCATTGGCCCTGAAAATCCTCCTGTTGGCGTTTGAATGCCTAAGCTAGGCATGTGGATCCGTTGTTCATCGCCGCTCTCGCCGGCACTGTGGGCCTGGCCCTGGGTGTGCTGTGCATGTATGCCTTCCGTATGAGCGAACGTCAGCGCGCCGCCGGCATCGACGTCGATGAACCGACAATCCCCGAAGGCGCCGCAGAAGTGCTCGCCTCGTTGGGGCTGGCCTATATCGTGGTCGATACTGTCGACGGCGTCGTGCGGGCGAACCCGGCGGCCTATGCCTTCGGCCTCGTGCGAGGTCACACTGTGGTGCATGCGCAGATTCTCGAGCTCACGGCCCGGGTGCGAGCCCACGGTGTGATCATCGACCAGGAGCACGAGCTCACGCGCGGCCTGCAAGCCGAGACCCCGATCGTAGTGCACCTGCGCGTGGCCCCGCTAGGGGATGAGTACATCCTCATCCTGGCCGATGACCGCACGGAGCTCTCGCGGACCGAAGCGGTCCGCAACGACTTCGTGGCCAACGTCTCCCACGAGCTGAAGACGCCTGTGGGGGCCATCTCGCTGCTCTCGGAGACGATCGAGGACGCCGCCGACGACGACGAAGCCGTGCGCCGCTTCGCCCGTCGTCTGCATCGCGAGTCCGAGCGGCTCTCCGTGCTGGTCCAGGACATCATCGAGCTCTCCCGCGTCCAGGGCAAGAACGTCGTCTTCGCGGGCGGCCCCGTCGATGTCCGGGAGGTCATCTCCGATGCTGTGGATCGATCGCGCCTTTCGGCGGAGGCCAAGGGGATCGAAGTCAAAGTCGGCGGAACCTCCCCACGGCTGGTGCACGGGGACGCGGACCAGCTGTCGATGGCCTTCCGCAACCTGATCGACAATGCCGTGCGGTACTCGGCTGCGGGCACCCGCGTCGGGGTCGGTCTCTCGAGCCGGAACGGCGTGGCCCAGGTGACGATCGCCGATCAGGGGATCGGCATCGCCGCGGAGGACCAGGAGCGGATCTTCGAACGCTTCTACCGGGTCGATGCTGCGCGGTCGCGGCAGACCGGCGGGACTGGACTGGGGCTCAGTATCGTCAAGCACGTCATCACGAACCACGGTGGGGAAGTCGCCCTCTGGTCCCAGCAGGGCCGGGGATCGACGTTCACCATCAGACTGCCAGAATTGGATACCGAGTCCGCAGAACGTACTGGTGACCGAGAACCCGCCGGGGGCCTTTCGGCGTCGACCCCGACGCGTCGTCTTGCACCGACTTCTGTACGGACGCCAGAAGAGGAGGAAATGCGTGACCAGAATTCTCATCGTTGAGGATGAGCCGTCGTTCTCCGAGGCGCTCTCCTACGCCCTCGAGCGCGAGGGCTACGATGTGACCGTCGCGGAGGACGGGCTCTCCGCAGTGGAGCTCTTCGACGCCAACGGTGCTGACCTGGTGCTTCTGGATCTGATGCTGCCCGGCCAGCCGGGAACCGAAGTGTGCCGCCAGATCAGGCAGCGATCGAATGTCCCGGTGATCATGCTCACAGCCAAGGATGCCGAGATCGATAAGGTCGTCGGACTGGAGCTCGGTGCCGACGACTATGTCACCAAGCCATACTCCTCCCGGGAGCTGCTCGCCCGGGTGCGAGCTGTGCTGCGCCGGCGCGGAGAGATCGAGGAGACCGCCGACGACGCCTCTCTGGTCACGGCCGGCCCGGTGAAGATGGACGTGGAGCGGCATACTGTGGACGTCGGCGGCCACTCCGTCTCCCTGCCGCTGAAGGAGTTCGAGCTCTTGGAGATGATGCTGCGCAATGCCGATCGCGTGCTCACCCGCGGGCAGCTCATCGACAGGGTCTGGGGCTCCGATTACGTCGGTGACACCAAGACTCTCGACGTGCATGTCAAGCGGCTTCGTGCCAAGATCGAGCCTGACCCCTCCCGGCCGCGGTACCTGGTGACAGTGCGTGGGCTCGGGTACAAATTCGAGAGCTGAGCTCGGCCCGCTAGACTAAGAAGCTGGTCGGGGTGTGTCCGCAGTGAACATCCGGCCTAGGGCGAGGGCCCCGTCACTGAGGAGTTCACTGATGAGTGAGGAGCACGTGTGAGCAGCGCACAGCAGCAGAACCAGACTTCCGGGCCTGAGCACGACGCACAGCAGGATGCGCAGGGCAGGCGGCCCATCAAACGCGCGCTGATCTCGGTGTTCGACAAGACCTCAGTCGAAGACCTCGCCAAAGGGCTGCACGCCTCCGGTGTGGAGATCGTGTCCACCGGCTCCACTGCGCAGCGGATCGCCGCCGCGGACGTGCCGGTGACCGAAGTCTCCGAGGTGACCGGCTTCCAGGAGTGCCTGGATGGCCGGGTCAAGACCCTGCATCCGCTGATCCACGCCGGCCTGCTGGCTGACCAGCGTCGTGCGGACCATCGCGAGCAGCTCACCGATCTTGGCGTGGAGCCGTTCGACCTCGTCGTCGTGAATCTCTATCCGTTCGCGGAGACAGTGGCCTCCGGTGCCTCGGAGGACGCCATCGTGGAGAAGATCGACATCGGCGGTCCCGCGATGGTGCGTGCAGCGGCGAAGAACCATGCCTCAGTCGCCGTCGTCGTGGATCCGCTGCGGTACGGCGATGTGGTGGCGGCGGCGGCCGGGGGAGGCTTCACGTTGGCCTCCCGGCAGCGCCTGGCAGCGCTCGCCTTCGCCCACACTGCCGCCTACGACACTGCGGTCGCGCGGTGGACCTCGCAGCAGTTCGACGACGACTTCGACTCCACCTCGCTGCCGGATCTGACCGTGAGTCAGGACTCCGATCGGCCGAGCTTCCCTCCCTACGCGGGTCTGGCGCTCGAGCGGGTCGCTGCCCTGCGTTACGGGGAGAACTCCCATCAGCCGGCAGCCCTCTACGCCGAGCGCAATGCGCATCCCGGGCTCGCCCAGGCGCAGACGCTTCACGGCAAGGCGATGAGCTACAACAACTACGTCGACGCCGACGCCGCCGTACGGACCGCCTATGACTTCGCCGACCCCGCAGTGGCCATCATCAAGCACGCCAACCCCTGCGGCGTCGCCACGGCCGAGACCGTCGCGCAAGCCCATCGCCGGGCTCACGCGTGTGATCCGCTCTCGGCCTTCGGCGGGGTGATCGCGGCGAACCGGCCGGTCACCGCGGAACTCGCCAGGGGCATCTCGGAGGTCTTCACCGAAGTCGTGGTGGCACCGGCTTTCGAGGACGAGGCGCTGGAGATCCTGACCAAGAAGAAGAACATCCGCCTGCTCAAGCTGCCCGAAGGGCATAGGCGTGACAGCGTGGAGTACAAGCAGATTTCCGGCGGAGTGCTCCTGCAGTCCGCCGATACGCTGAACGCACCAGGCGACGCCGTCTCCGGGTGGACGCTCGTCTCAGGTGAGGCGGCTTCTGCGGAGCTGCTGGCCGATCTGGAGTTCGCCTGGCGCGCCGTCCGCTCGGTGAAGTCCAATGCGATTCTGCTGGCCAGCGGTACGGCTACTGTCGGCATCGGCATGGGCCAGGTCAATCGGCTCGATTCCTGCCGCCTCGCGGTGAGCCGGGCCAACGAGCTGGACCCTGACGGGCACGAACGAGCGCCCGGCGCGGTTGCGGCCTCCGACGCGTTCTTCCCGTTCGCCGATGGTCTGCAGTCGCTGATCGATGCCGGCGTCCGCGCCGTCGTCCAGCCCGGTGGTTCGCAGCGTGATGAAGAAGTCATCGCCGCGGCGCAGGAAGCCGGACTGACGATGTACCTGACCGGCGCCCGGCACTTCTACCACTGAGCACTGTGAGCTGGACGTCGCACCCTGAGGCGGCTTAGGAGTTCAGCTTCATAACTGTCTGATCTCGTCGGTGCCTCCACGGTGCCTGCACGGTGTTTCCTACCGTGCCGCCGGAGGCCTCCCGGGTGCGGACACCAGAAAGGCGTGATGCCCTGTGACGGAACAGCTTGACGATCTGGCTGCCCTGCTGCGCGACGGGGAGCCCCAGCGATTGCAGCAGGCTCTCACGGAGATCAGCGTGGGTGACACCGTGGACTTCCTCGAACGCCTCGGTGTGCGAGACCGTGCGGTGGCCTTCCGCCTGCTCCCCAAAGGCGTGGCCGTCGAGGTCTTCGACATGCTGGACCAATCGCTCCAGCTGGAGATCATCGAAGGGCTCAAAGACGCCGACGTCGCCCACTTCTTCGACTCGCTCGACCCGGATGACCGGGTCCGTCTCATGGATGAGATGCCGGCCTCGGTCGCCCGCCAGATGCTGCGCCATCTGGATCCCCGGGAGCGCAGCCTCACCGGGATCGTGCTCGGATACTCCTCGGGCACTATCGGGCGTGAGATGAGCCCGGAGTTCGTGGCGATCCCCGAGCAGTGGAACGCGCAGCAGGCTCTGGACAAGATTCGCCGGGCCGGTGAGAACGCCGAGACGATCTACACGCTTCCCGTCGTGGACCGGCAGCGCCTGCTCAAAGGCGTTGTCTCGCTGCGGGGCCTCCTGGGTGCCGAAGACGAGACACCGATCGCGGATCTGATGACCGAGGCAGACTCCGTCATCGTCGATCATGAGGCGGAGGACGCAGCCCGCCTGTGCGCCGACCGCAAGCACCTGGCGATGCCGGTCACCGACAAGGAGCATCGCGTCGTCGGGATCTTCACCGTCGATGACGCCCTGGACATCCTGGAACGTGCCGAGTCTGAGGACGCCGCCCGTCAGGGTGGTTCCGAGCCGCTCCACCGCCCCTATCTCTCCACGCCGGTGCTGCGGATCATGCGCTCGCGCGTCGTGTGGCTTCTCGTGCTCGCCGTCGGCGCCACACTGACGGTCCAGGTCCTGGACGTCTTCGAGTCGACGCTGGAATCCCTCGTCGTGCTCAGCCTCTTCGTGCCACTGCTGATCGGAACCGGCGGCAATACCGGCAACCAGGCCGCGACCACCGTGACCCGAGCGCTTGCGCTGGGCGACGTCGGCCCGCGCGACGTGATGCGCGTCCTCTGGCGTGAGGTGCGGGTCGGGGCCACTCTCGGTGCCACTCTGGGCACCGGCGGGTTCCTGGTCGCAGGCCTGGTGTACGGCTGGGATATCGGCAGCGTCATCGGCCTGACGCTGCTGGCGATCTGCACGATGGCGGCGTCGGCAGGCGGACTGATGCCGCTGCTGGGGAAGAAGCTCGGCGCTGACCCTGCAGTTTTCGCCAACCCCTTCATCTCCACCTTCGTCGATGCCACCGGTCTGATCGTGTACTTCCTCATCGCACGTGCCGTGCTGGGACTCTGAGGGCCAGGCCGACACATAGTGCGCCATTTCAGGCATTCCGGTGCGACTCGCAGGCGTCGCTCCGGTAGATTGAGGTACAGACAATGAGGACGACACCTTCGAGAGGGAGAGCCGCGCCCATGGCGAAAATCATCTACACGAACACCGACGAAGCGCCGATGCTCGCGACGTACTCGTTCAAGCCGATCGTCGAGGCTTTCGCGTCGACGGCGGGAGTGGACGTGGAGACCCGGGACATCTCCCTGGCTGGTCGCATCATTTCGCAGTTTCCGGATTTCCTGACGGAGGACCAGCAGGAGGCTGATGCG
>DXGD01000255.1 GCA_019114115.1 Candidatus Nesterenkonia stercoripullorum | reverse complement strand
GCACGCCCTTCCCGTTGAGCCTGTTCCAGCCCGAACATCCGATCCCTTGGTGGAGTTCGGCGGAGTCCTGTTGTCGTCGCGCTCATCACCGACGCTCGGCGCGGGCGTCGTCATCGCACACCTCGACGACTCGTGAGAGCTGGCGCCTTGTCTCCGGAGCAGCTCACCCTCGTCATTGCTCCGCGCTTGCCACGCCAGCAGCCGGGCGCACTATCGGCCGCGACCGGGCCTGCCTTAGCCGCACTCATCGGCCTACTCCTGTAGATCGGCGCCAATTGGCCGAACGGTAAAAAGTATTGAACACCCCGGGCCCAGCGCCCTCTTGGGGTATACCCGGTGCGACAGATGTGTCTCCAAACGGCGAACTCAGGCCCTATTGAGAAGCGTTTGTGACCACGCGGTAACTTGCACGCTGGGATGCCCCAGTTCGAGACGCACCGCGTGACACCGCATACGGCATCTCCCTGTGTACTCTTCCCGTTCGTCGTGCGGGCCAACTGCGCGAAGGGTCGTGTGGATCTCCTCGGTGAGCCAGCGTTGCATGTTGGCGTCGAGCACCTCGCGGACATTGCTTGCCTGCTCGGGGGGGCTGAGTAGCGAGAGGCCCGGTCGCTGAAGCGCTTATCGAGCTAGACGGATCAGGCGTCCCTGCGGCGCACGGTGATGACTGAGTCGGTCACACGCAACACAATGTCGCTCAGCGCCTTGAGTGACGTCGAGGCCAGATCACCCCTCCGTGCATCACTTCAGCGGTCGGAGGGCGCCGGCGGGTGCTGGACACGGATCAGGCGGAGCGAACTCGTGTTTGACCAGCGGTGCAGTCGTCGAAGTGGGGCGGCTTCCGCCGGGCGTCGGCCGGCGTGGCGGGCACCGTGAGGCTCCGGGGCGGGCAGCTATTGGAGCTCTCAGAGTGAGCAAGGATTGGGGTTCAGTCGATATCGAGGAACGCCCGGAGCTCTGCGAAGGTTGAAAGCACGACGGAGTAGTGGGCCCAGCGGCCCCTCTGCTCGCGCGTGAGCAGGCCGGCATCGACGAGCTTCTTCATGTGGTGGCTGACGGTGGGCTGGCTGATGCCGAGCGTCTCGGTGAGGTCGCAGGCGCAGACTGACTGGCAGCCCTGCGCGGCGACGTGGGAGAGGAGCCGGAGGCGCGTGGGGTCGGACAGAGCCTTGAGCAGGGACGCGATCCGCTCGGCGTCGGCGATGCCGACGGGCCCCGCGAACAGCGCGCAGCATTCGTCCCGTGCGGCCACCTTCATCTTCCCTGCAGTCGCGACGTCGGTCGGCGTGGTCATGCATGCACCTTACATTGACAGGCATCGATGCGCCGCATAGCGTTCGGATCGATGATCGTCGATGGAAGGTGCCTGGGCCTGATGAGTACGACCACCAAGGACGTGGAGCAGCCGCGCGTGATGAAGGAGATGTCCTTCCTCGATCGCTGGCTCCCGGTGTGGATCCTGGCCGCCATGGCCGTGGGGCTTCTGCTGGGGCGGTTCGTCCCCGGCCTGAACGCCGCCCTTGAGGCGGTGAAGATCGGGTCCGTGTCTCTGCCCATCGCGATCGGGCTGCTGTTGATGATGTACCCGGTCCTGGCGAAGGTCCGCTACGACGAGACCCGGCGCATCGGCGCGGACCGACGCCTGCTGGTGACCTCGCTGGTGCTGAACTGGATCGTCGGACCGGCCCTCATGTTCGGCCTCGCGTGGATCTTCCTTGCCGACCTGCCGGAGTACCGGACCGGCCTGATCATCGTGGGCCTCGCGCGCTGCATCGCGATGGTGCTCATCTGGAACGACCTCGCCTGCGGTGATCGCGAAGCTGCCGCCGTGCTGGTCGCGATCAACTCCGTCTTCCAGGTGATGGCCTTCGGTGCCCTGGGCTGGTTCTACCTCCAGGCACTGCCGTCGTGGCTGGGGCTACCGACCACGTCGGCCGAGTTCTCGATCGGAGCGATCGTCCTCAGTGTGCTGGTCTTCCTCGGAATCCCCCTGGTCGCAGGGTTCCTGACCCGCGTCCTCGGTGAGCGGGCGAAGGGCAGGCAGTGGTACGAGGAGCGGTTCCTCCCGAAGATCGGCCCGTGGGCGCTGTACGGGCTGCTGTTCACCATCGTGCTGCTGTTCGCTCTCCAAGGCGACGCGATCCTCTCGTCCCCGGGAGACGTGGCCCGCATCGCTCTGCCGCTGCTGGTCTACTTCGTCGTCATGTTCCTGGGGTCCTTCCTGCTCGGACGGGCGATCGGCCTGAACTACGCCAAGTCCACGACCGTCGCGTTCACGGCCTCGGGCAACAACTTCGAGCTCGCCATCGCCGTCGCCATTGGCACCTTCGGCGTCACCTCTGGCCAGGCCCTCGCCGGTGTCGTCGGTCCCCTGATCGAGGTCCCTGTCCTCGTCGCGCTCGTCTATGTCGCCCTCGCGATGGGCCGTCGGCTCTTCCCCGGCGACGCCACCGTCCCCACCCGATGACCCGGCAGAGAGACCCGATTCCGATGACAGCGATGCGCCCTTCTGTCCTGTTCGTGTGCGTGAAGAACGGCGG
>DXGD01000254.1 GCA_019114115.1 Candidatus Nesterenkonia stercoripullorum | reverse complement strand
GGTCCCCGGAGACTGGGCGGAGAGCCGCAGATGCTGGTCCACCTGCCGATGCAGGTGCTCAGGCATGAGGTCCTTCAGCGTCGAGCCCACCTGCCGCAGATGCCGGTCGATCGTCAGCTCGGGGTCGATCTCGAGCCCGTCCAGCTGACCTGGTCGCTCCCCGTCCTGTTGCTCACCGTCCTGTCGCTCCCCGTGCTGCCTCCCCTCGTGCTGTCTCCCCTCGTGCTGCTGAGTCTGCCGCCCGGGCGCCTCATCCGGAGCGGGCCACAGGGGGACGATCGCGTCGCCGATAGTGCGCTCCCAGATGTGGCCGATATTGTGCGCCGGGTCCGTGGAGACCAGCAGCACCCGGTGACCACCGCGGGCATAGCGCAGGCCCAGCGCGGACGCGGTGGAGGTCTTCCCCACACCGCCCTTCCCTCCGATGAAGAGCACTTCACGTCTCCGGGCAAGGTCGAGCAGCACAGCGGGCTCCCCTTTCAGCAGCAGGACGATTCAGCAGCAGGACATCGAGTCGAATGGCGAAGAGTCCAGGCCCTGCCTGGTGTGCCACTCGTGGACCCGGTCCAGCATCTCAGGAAGGAGCTCGAGAGTCGCTCCAGAGGCTGGGTTGGGCAGTCCCAGGGCCTCCGAGAGCACGAGCATCATGAACAGATCCTCCTCATCACGCTTCGCGCGGGCGAAGACCCGCCGGTAGGGCGCCACGTAGAACTCCCGCAGGCCGCTGTTCACCCAGCGGAGTCGCTCAGCCCAGCCCAATGCGCTCGTCATCGCTGAGCAGCTGATCGTCCTCTGGCTCTGGCGGCTCCTTGCGCACTTTCCCCATCGCAGTGATGGCCTCTATCAACACCCAGGTCGCGGCCACGATGATCACCGCGTCGATGGTGAAGAGCAGCCACTCGCCGTCGAGGAAGAAGGTGCGCAGCTGGACCACTGCGGCATAGATGCTCACCACGAGCACGAACGCCGCGGGTATCAGCACCGGCAGGAACGGCCGACGCTTGCGCATCAGCATGATGGACACGATCGAGAGCGTGAGCGCTGCCAGAAGCTGGTTCGTGGTGCCAAAGAGCGGCCAGATCAGCATGCCGCCCGAGCCGTCGGCGCCCTGCGAGAACGTGAGCGCCAGCGCAATGATGAGGACGACGGCGGTTGCAGCACCTGTGCCGAGCCGGATGCCTGCCAGTTGACCGATCTCCTGGACCACGAACCGCTTCAGCCGGACGCCGGTATCCATCGTGGTGGCCGCGAAAAGTACCGCCATCGTGGCCAGTATCGTGGCGGAGAGGCCTGGGGGGATGCCGAGGCCCTCGTTCATGATCGCTCCGCCGCCCTCGACGAAGACCGGGACGCCGCCGGAGCTGAAGGACTCATAGGTCTCCCGCCAGTTCGCCAGCGTCTGGAAGCCTGCCGTGGTGGCGATGATGGCACCCACTGCGAGCAGGCCCTCGCCGACCGCGCCGAAGTATCCGACGAACCGTGCGTCCGTTTCCCGGTCGAGCTGCTTGGAGGATGTCCCGGACGCCACAGTGCCGTGGAAGCCGGAGATCGCGCCACAGGCGATCGTGACGAAGAGCAGCGGAACGATCGACGGTGTATCGTCCGGTACAGCATCGTTCCAGGCCGGTGCCACGACTGTGGGCGACGCGATGAGCACCGCGCCGTAGAGGATGCCCAGGCCGATGAACAGCTGGATGCCGTTGATGTAGTCACGGGGCTGTAGCAGGACCCACACCGGCAGGACAGAGGCGACGCCGGCGTAGAGGAACAGCGCCACGATCCAGAAGCCTTCCGGGGTGAGGCCCAGGATCTGATCCGGCAGCGAGACGGGGAAGCGATCCCCCAGCAGGATCAGCGCATACAGCGCGGCGACCCCGACCACCGAGACGACCGCGAGGTTCCATTTGAAGCGGTAGATGGCCTGCCCCACTCCGAGGGCCACGACCAGAGCACCCCATGTGGGGATGACGGATCCCGGCTGAGCCACCAAGAGGTCCGCGATGATCACCGCGAATGCGGAGATGACCATGAGCAGGAGCAGGAAGATCACGACCAGGAACAGGTTCCGGCCCCGCTTGCCGATGTACCGGCCGGAGAGCGTGCCGATGGACTGGCCGCGGTTGCGCTGCGAGGCCCACAGCGCGCCGAGATCGTGCATTCCCGCGAGGAAGACCGTCCCGATTGTCACCCAGAGGAAGGCTGGCAGCCAGCCCCAGATGACAGCTATGGCAGGGCCGGCAATAGGCGCAGCCCCCGCCACAGAGGTGAAGTGATGTCCCCAGAGCACGAATTTGTTCGTGGGCACGTAGTCCACGCCGTCGTTGTACTCGTGTGCCGGGGTCTTGAACTCGGCATTGAGTTTGTACACCCGTTTGGCCAGGAACTTCCCATAGAGGAAATATCCGGCGATCATAATCGCGACGCCGATGACGGCGAGCACGAGGGAATTGGGCCCGTCCATAGCTACCTCTCGAAGATTCGCTCTCTGGTCAGGCCGCTGCGGGCCCGATGCTTGGAGCGCTGAAGCAAGTGATCCACATCATGTTACCCGTCACCCATGGCTGAGATGGGGATGTGTCGTGTCCGAGTGCCGCTGGCTTGGAGAGGAACGGATTCCAGCTGGCACCGCGGTCACTGCGACTCGAAGGCGAGGGGAGTGCTCGAGATGGTCAGCCTGAGAGGGGTCAGCGCCGGCGCATATTGACGCGCCGAGTCTCCCCGCGGATGGTGAACAACGAGATGATTGTCCCGACGTAGAGAAAGCCCAGAGTGATCAGGAAGAGGAAGCCTTTGAAGATCTTTCCGATGTAGAAATACTGCAGACCGGCCAGCAGGACGAACCCCAGAAACGTCAGGACCAGAGCGAGGCCGGGATCTTTGGCCGGCTCCGAGTAGTAGCCGCGTGGCATAGTGCTCCTTCCCGCAATCCGAGGGGCTTGAGCCCTTTCAGGACTGCTGGTCATGCGAATGCAGGGACAGGACGTCAGCCAGCATACGCCCTCCCGTCCAGTCCGGGGGGATCGTCTTGCGGCAGACGGTGAGCGTTCCGTCGCGTACGCTCAATCAGGAATACGACGGTCAGCTGCGTCTCAGGCGCTGCGGGAGGGGTTCTTTGGTCGTGACCACACAGCTACCGGGACTGTCCTCGGCGCAGGTGCGCCGGTCGGTGGTCTCCGCTCAGCGCATTCCGGCGCCCGAAGCCCGCTGCGAGGCCGAGGAGGCCGCCGATGTCCTGCGCGATATCGGGCTCGTCCAATTGGACCCGCTGACCAGGGTGTCCACGGCGCAGCGGCTGACGTGCCTGACGAGGCTGCCTCGTCACGAGCGTGCCGAGGACGTCGACGGTTCGCTCTGGCCGCGTCAGGAGCCGGTCGCCTTCGAGGCGTTCACCAAAGTGGCCTGCCTCTTCCCGATCGAGGACTGGCCGCTCTTGCAGCTCAAGCGTGATCAGGTGGCCCACCACAGTGCGGGCGCTCTGGATCCGGTGCTGACCGGCGACATTCGCGACGTCGTCGCTGGGCATCCGCAGGGTGCTCGTATCGGCGCCATTGAGCGCGCGTGCGGCTCTGAGCGGACGACAGGATGGAACTGGTCGCATATCAAGAAGGCCGCAGAGCTCATGGTGCGCACCGGTGACCTCGTGATCACCGCTCGTGAGGGCACGAGCCGGCTCTTCGATCTGCCGGAGCGGGCCCTGCCGGCGCATGTCCACGCGGCCCCGGCGCTGTCCGCTGAGGAGCTGCTGCGCGGGCTGGCCCGCCGCGCGGTCTCCAGCCTGGCCGTGATGACCGTCGCAGACCTGGCTCACCACTACTCGCTCAGCAGGGCTGACGCGCAGCGCGGCATCGATCATGCTGTGCTGCGGCCCGTCCACGTCGAGGGCTGGAAGCAGATCGCCTATACGCTGCCAGAGCGCGATCCCGCAGCGAGTCCCGGCGTACCTCAATCCGCGGTGGGACCTGCACGCGAAGCCCGGCTCATCGGTCCTTTCGACCCGCTGCTGCGTGATCGCTCGCGTGCGCGCCGGATATTCGACTTCGACTACACCTTCGAGGCGTACGTGCCGGCCGCGGATCGTCAGTTCGGCCACTACGTGATGGCGGTCCTTTCGGGAGACCGGCTCATCGGCAGGGTGGACCTGCAACGCGAAGCAGGCCAGCTCATCGTCAACGCGGGGTTCCCCGAGCCAGGCCTGCGACGTCGGGACTTCGATGCCAGGATGCGCGCGGCGTGCAGGACCCTGGCTCGTCAGCTCGGTGCCGAGCTCGTCTTTCGCTGACATCACACCCCATGGCGCGGCGGTGAGCCGCTCCATGTGTGTACGCTGGCAACGAGAAGATCAGTGCCGAACTGTCGGCGACTGGCTAGTCTTGACCAAGAATCCCTGCCAAAGGAGAAACTGTGTCCCTGACCCGCGATGTGACCATCGAGATTCCCACCGGCTCCCGGGTGAAGTACGAGATCGATCATGAGACCCACCGTCTCCGCCTGGACAGGGTCCTCTTCACCCCGATGCAGTATCCGACGCATTACGGATACTTCGATGACACGCTGGGCGAGGACGGCGATCCGCTGGATGCCATGGTCTGGATCCCCGGAGTGGACCTGATCCCCGGCGTCGTCGTCGAGGCCCGGCCGATCGGCGTCTTCAACATGACCGACGACGGCGGCGGCGACGCGAAGCTGCTGTGCGTGGCCGACGACAAGCGTTACTCACACATCCAGGAGCTCGAGGATGTCGACGAGTGGCTGATCAAGGAGATCGAGCACTTCTTCACTCGCTACAAGGACCTCGAGCCCGGAAAGTGGGTCAAGGTCGAGGGCTGGGCAGGCCGCGAAGAGGCGGAAGCTGAGCTGCGCCGATCGATCGAGCGCTTCTCGGGCTGAGCCATGGATTCCGCCTCTGTCATCAACTGGGATCTCGCCGTGGATGTGGCGGGCCGCCTGGCCGGCCCCGGCCCGCGGCTGAGCGCGGCCGAAGTACGGGAAGAAGTCGCCCAGCTCCGTCATTCAGCGCAGCAGGCTGTTGGCCATGTGCATCAGATCACCGGTATCGCGGCTGCCGAGGGCCTCGGTGCCGATTCTGAGGATACGCTCGTCGTGGATCGGCGGAAGTGGGTGCAGGCCAATGTGGCCGGCTTCAAGCGTCTGCTCCGTCCTGCCCTTGAGGCAGTGCTGAGGAAGCGGCCCGATGCGCTGCGGGAGGGCAGCACCTCTCAGGTTCTCGGCTCCGCCGTGACCGGCAGCGAGCTGGGTGCCGTGCTGTCCTTCCTCTCCGCCAACGTGCTGGGCCAGTTCGAGCCGTTCGGATCCCGGGAGTCGAGCGACGCCAACGGCAAACTGCTGCTGGTGGCCCCCAATATCGTGCGCGTGCAGCGGGAGCTCAATGTGATCCCGGCGGACTTCAAGCTGTGGGTGTGCCTGCATGAGCAGACACACCGAGTGCAGTTCGCGGCCGCGCCCTGGTTGCCAGAGCATCTGGAGGAGCAGATCGAACGCCTCTCCACCAGCACCTTGGGAGCCACTGAGCAGCTGCCCGAGAGGCTGGCAGAGGCCTTCAAGCAGCTCGCTCAGGAGATGGGCGCGAAACGGAAGGGCG
>DXGD01000253.1 GCA_019114115.1 Candidatus Nesterenkonia stercoripullorum | reverse complement strand
CGATCCACTCCTGCTCGACCCAGCGGCGAGTATCGGCGTAGAGGTCGTCGTAGGTTTCGGCGCCGGCCGTGGTGTCGGAGCCGGCGGGGTCCGTCTCGCTGTTGCGCCAGACGGCGAAAGGGCTCACCCCGAAGCTCACACCCGGGTCCAGCGACTTCACGCGCTCGCCGAGGTCCCGGATCAGCGCGTCGACGTTGTCCCGCCGCCAGGTGCCGCGGTCGGTGAAGTCCTCGCCGTGGGCTGCCCAGGAGGCGTCGTCGTCGAATTCCTCGCCCTCGACAGGATACGGGTAGAAATAGTCGTCGAAGTGGACGCCGTCGACGTCGTAGTTCTCCACGACCTCTGAGATGACGTCCATAGTGTGCTCGCGGGCCTCGGGTACGCCGGGATCGTAGTAGTGCCCGCCGGCGTAGGAGACGACCCAGTCGGGGTTCTCTCGAGCCGGGTGACCCTGCGCGAGATCTTCCAGGTCAGTGCCGGACTGAGTCACGCGGTACGGGTTGAACCACGCGTGGAAGTCCAACCCGCGGGCGTGCGCCTCCTCGACGGCGAAAGCCGTGGGATCCCACCCCGGGTCCTCCCCCTGCTCCCCGGTGAGCCAGTGGGACCACGGTTCGTGCGCGGAGGGCCAGAACGTATCCGCCGAGGGCCTGATCTGCACGAAGACAGAATTCAGGCCGCGCTCGCGGGCCATCTCGTAGTGGTCGAGGAGCTCCTGCTGCGCTTCCTCGGCAGTCAGGTCCTGACTGGAGGGCCAGTCGATATTGGCGACCGAGGAGATCCAGAGCCCGCGCATCTGGTGCTTCTGCGCTGCGGGGTCGGTCTCGCAGCCGCCGTGCGAGGCCCCGGTCGGCTCTGCGGGAGGGCCGGCACCTGGGGTGGCGAGGATGAGCCCGGCGCTCAGAGTGATCGTCCCTGTCAGGGTGGTCAGTGATGGCACAGGAGTCTCCGCAGGTAGTCGGCTGATTCTAGACCAGTGGACTACATTATGAGGTAGCTCACATTGCGGTGTCAATGATGTGACAGGCCAGAGAGGTTCCTCAAGCGGCTCGTCGGGCCAGGAGAATGATCTCCGGGCTGTCCGGATCCCAGTCCGAGCGGTCCCAATCGCCCCACAGCTCGACGACCTCGAAACCAGCTGCCTCGAGGGACTCCCACAGCACGGGAAGCGGCCGGAAGCGGAGCGTCTCCTCGGCGATGGTGTGGCGGCCATCGGGCAGGATGGCGTGCCCGCGGTGGGTGATCAGCGGGCCGTCGTCGTGGGTGGTCTCGGCCGGGGTGAGGTCGCCGGCGGCGTGGGGGTGTGCCTGGCCCGGGAGTGTTTCGTCGTGCTCGCCGTCCCTCACGCTGACGAGCTCGATCCAGGAGGTGAACTCCCCGCCGCCGGGGTGGTCCTGGGTCGCGCGAGTGTTCTCCTCGGTCCAGTCGTCCCATTCCAGGGAGAGCGGGTTCCGCGACTCGAACGCGAGGTATCCGCCGGGCACCAGGGCCCGGTGAGTGTGGGTGAGCGCATCATCCCACTCGCAGCGGTGGAGAAAGTACTGCGCGACGTGGCCCTCCATGACCGCGTAGTCGAAGGTCTGCGCGGGGAGATCCGCTGCGGTGCCGTGCACCCAGGTGACTGACTCGGCGGCAGGCCGGGCGCGTGCGACGTCGAGCATGGCCCCGGCTGGGTCCACCCCGGTGACCTGCACGCCGCGGGCGGCGAGGTCGACTGTCAGGACCCCGGTCCCGCAGCCGACGTCGACGACGCGGCGCGCGCCGAGCTGCTCGGCGAGGTCCAGATAGAAGTCGTGGTCCCAGCGACCGGCGTTCTCGACGTCGTAGACCTCGACGAAATCCGGATCCTCGGTCCAGGTCGCAGGCTGATCCATGAGCCCAGTCCTCTCAGTGCGCGCGTTCGTCCGGGGCGTCGATGGGGTTCGGGGCAGGCCCCCAGAGCCGGCACCGGTGCCGGTGCAGCTAGGCCGAGACGCCCAGGTGCTGGGCGAGGAAGGCGTAGTCCCAGGCCCGCTCCCGCCACGTCTCATAGCGGCCGGAGGCGCCGCCGTGGCCGCCGTCCATCTCGATCTTCAGCAGGATGGGTGCGTCACCCTGCTGGTGCTCACGCAGGGCCTGGACCCACTTCGCGGGTTCGACGTAGAGCACTCGGGTGTCGTGCAGCGAGGTGACGGCCGCGATGGCCGGGTAGCGCTGGTCGCGCACGTTCTCGTAGGGGGAGTAGGACTTCATGTACCGGTAGACATCCGTATCGGTGATCGGGTTGCCCCACTCCTCCCATTCCAGTGCGGAGAGCGGGAGGTCCGGATCGAGGATGGAGGTCAGATTGTCGACGAACGGCACCTGAGCCACGATGGCGACGTACTTCTGCGGAGCCATATTCGCGATCGCGCCCATCAGCAGGCCCCCCGCCGACCCGCCCAGCGCCGCCACGCGCTGCGGGTCGGCCCAGCCCTGAGAGGTGAGGTGGTCCGTGGCGGTGATGAAGTCGGTGAACGTGTTCTTCTTGTGCAGCTTCTTGCCGTGCTCGTACCACTGCCGGCCCAGCTCACCGCCGCCGCGGACATGCGCGATCGCGAAGACGATCCCACGGTCCAGCAGCGAGAGCGTGGCCAGCGACAGTGCCGGGTCCATGCTGATCTCGTAGGACCCGTACCCGTAGACGAGGGTCGGGTTCGTCCCGTCGGGACGGACGTCCCGGTGGGCGAGGAGCGTGATCGGGATCTGGACGGCGGCGCCGTCGTCGTCAGTGTCCCCGGAGTCGGCCCAGAGCCGGTGGGCGCGGTATGCGGAGAGGTCCACATCGTTGACCGGGGTCTCGCGCCGGAGGATGGGTTGGGGCGAACCGTCGTCGCCGGACCGCGTGGCCTCGGGGTGCGGCACGTCGTAGATCGTGGCCGGAGTGAACCAGGAGGTGTAGATGACGCGGAAGAGCGGGGCCTCGTACTGGGCGCTGACCACATGCGCGCTGAAGAGGTCAGCAGGGAATTCCGGGCCCGTCAGCGCGGACACTGCCGTGCTCGGGCCGCCGTCGCGCACTGCGCGCAGCGTATCCAGCGGCAGCAGGCGCACCGATTCGACCGTCTCCGCCCGCGCATCCACCAGGACCTGGGCCGCGGTGACGACGACGCCTTCGAGCTTGACCGTCTTCTCCTGGGCGAGGACTGTGCGGCCCAGATCAAGCGGGGCCAGGTCATCCGCGCCGTCGAGCACCGCCGGAAGCTGGGCGATCAGGGCGTCTGCGGTGGTCAGCGAGACGGCGTTATTCGGCCCGTCCTGGTTGTGCGTCACCAGCAGGTGCCGTTCGCCGTCGAGCTCAATGGGGTCGATCGCGTGCAGCAGGCGCCGGTCGGCGCTGATGAGCAGCTCCGGCACAGCGCCGGGGTCCTTGACGTCGAGGATCCGCGTCTCGTCGTATTCGGAGTTTCCGGAGACGATCATCAGGTCCTGCTTGTCCGCGGAGAGCTCGATGCCGGTCCAGAGCTCCTGATTGTCGATCTCCAGCAGCAGCCGGTCCTCCTCGGCGGAGGTGCCCAGGGTGTGGACGTAGAGCCGGTAGGGCCGCCACGAGGCATCGGCGACCATGTAGAAGGCGCGCTCGCCGGAGGGCTCCAGCACCGGGCCGCCGTGGACTCCGCTGATGTGCTCCGGGTGATTCTCGCCGCTCTCCAGGTCGCGGAAGCGCAGCGTGTACAGCTCGTCCCCGGTGGTGTCCTCCGAATAGGCCAGCAACGATCCGGCCTCGTCGGTGG
>DXGD01000023.1 GCA_019114115.1 Candidatus Nesterenkonia stercoripullorum | reverse complement strand
GGAGCCTCCTCAACGGGGGCTTCCTCGACCGGAGCCTCCTCGACAGGTGCTTCCTCGACCGGAGCCTCCTCAACGGGGGCTTCCTCGACCGGAGCCTCCTCGACAGGTGCTTCCTCGACCGGAGCCTCTTCAACCTGCTGCTCCTCCTGAGCCGGAGCCTCAGTCTCCTGCTCGGCAGAGGCGGACTCGGACCCACCCGGGGTGCCCGAGAGGCCCAGCTGCGAGGAGCATGAAGGCCATGCGCCCCAGCCCTGCATCTCGTGCAGGCTCTGAGCGCGATCGATCTGCTCAGCCTTGGAGGCGTCGCTCGGGAGGCCCGAACCGCCAGCGGCCTGCCAGGACTGCTGCGTGAACTGCAGTCCGCCGTAGAAGCCGTTGCCGGTGTTGATCGACCAGTCGCCGCCGGACTCGCACTCGGCCAGCTGGTCCCACTCGCTAGCGCTTGCAGCAGGGGCCTGTGCTACGACAGCAGCTCCCGCCAGTGTGGCCGCAGCAATGCCGCCGCCGAAAACCCGCTTGAAAGTCTTGGTGTTCTGCATAGGAAGTAGCCCTTGAAGCCCCCATCACTCGGACCCTCCCGGGCCGTCATCGTGTACCGTCAAACTTCTGCATACGTCTGTTGCGTTCAGGTTCACCGGAGCCGACTCAAGTAGACGGTGGGGTGTTCGTGTCGGCCCCTGATGCTTCTGCGATGCCTGTGAAGGAAATGGTTCAGGCTGTTGCCCTCTCCATTTCGTCTCGCCTCCGGTCGAGGCGTCACATCAACATCACAGAAGATGTCCGCACACCAGTAAAAGGTCTCGTTTAGGTTGCGTCAACTCCCCCCATTTGTGGGCAAATATCTCGAAAACCGCGCCAGGAGTGGGATCCGGGGCCGTTATCGTTACGTTATCGACGTTTCTGTGAAAAAGATGTGAGTAACGAGAAGATATCGAACTCACGTCACCCGAGCCCCCTGGAAGCCTGCCACAGAGCGGATGAAGGCACAGGTGGGCGTCGTTTCCAGGAATTTCGGCGACACGCCAGTTGACTGCTCGCCAGGGCAGCGCCTTCGAGTGTGAGCGGAGTATTAGACTCGGCCACTGGGGCCCGGATGCGCCCCGAGGTGCATCACGATCGAGTATGTCACTCATGAGGGGCGGCAAGTTCATGTCTGAGCAAAATCGCGGAGACCTTTACGCAGAGACCGGGGACAAGGGTCGGCTGGGCGTGATGGACAGGTACTTCCACATCACTGAGCGTGGCTCCACGTTCGGACGGGAGATCCGCGGTGGTCTGGCGACATTCTTCGCGATGTCGTACATCATCGTGCTGAACCCGCTCATCATCGGTGCCTCGACGGACTCCACGGGCAATTACCTCGGCGGCGGCAGCGAGCCGAATCTTCCAGCGGTAGCAGCCGCCACCTCATTGATCTCCGGCCTGATGACTATTTTGATGGGCGTGGTCGGCAAATTCCCGATGGCGGTCTCATCCTCACTGGGTCTCTCGGCTTTCATCACCTACGGGCTCGTGGTGCTGCCCGGGATGACCTGGGCAGATGCAATGGGTCTCGTGGTCATCGAGGGCGTCATCCTGCTCATCCTGGTGCTTACCGGATTCCGCTCGGCCATCTTCAACGCTGTGCCAGGTGCCCTGAAAACTGCCATCAGCGTGGGGATCGGGCTTTTCATCGCCTTGATCGGCATGGTCAATGCCGGGTTCATCCAGAATCACGGCGGTACCGGCCTTGAGCTGGGTACCGGAGGTTCATTGTTCGGGTGGCCTATGGTGGTCTTCCTCGTCGCGCTGTTCGCGCTGTTCGCCATGTGGTCGGCGCATGTGCGCGGCGCGATCCTCTACTCCATCATCGGTGCCGCCGTGCTGGCGATCACCCTGGAGTCGGTCCTGTCCATCGGGCCGGCAGAAGGGGCCGACGGCGAAGAGAACGAGTACGGCTGGGGCCTGACCGTTCCCACGCTGGACCAGGACTGGTTCGCCATGCCGGACTTCTCCCTGCTGGGAGAGTTCGATCTGCTGGGCTCCTGGCAGAACGTCGGAATCGTTGCCGCGACGCTGGCCGTCTTCACGCTCCTGCTCGCGAACTTCTTCGATCTCCTCGGCACGATGGTCGGCACGTCCAATGCCGGCAATATCAAAGACGCCGACGGTGAGATTCCCTACAGCCGACGCATCATGGTGGCGGACACTCTGGGCACTATCGGCGGTGGGCTCGGCTCAACCTCTGTCAATTCAGGTTTCATCGAATCGACAGTCGGTGTGGGCGACGGCGCCCGCACCGGCTTGGCCAATGTCGTGACCGGGGTGCTGTTCATGGCCACTATCGTGCTGGCACCGCTGGCTGCGGTGATTCCCACCGAAGCGGCGTCTGCGACATTGGTGCTCGTCGGTTTCCTGATGATGCAACAGATCGTGCGAATTGACTGGAAAGATATTGAAATGGCAATCCCAGCCTTCATGACTGTGGTGATCATGCCATTCTCCTATTCGATCACCAATGGTATCGGGGCGGGATTCATCACGTACGTGGTCATCAAGTCACTGCGTGGAAAGTTCAAGGACGTCCACCCTCTGATGTATGTCACCGCGGCCATGTTCGTGGTGTATTTCATCTCCGGTCCGCTTCAAGACGCGATCGGCTCGTCATAGCGCCGGCCGTGACGCACGGGATGCACCGCACCGGTCTGAGGTGCGGTGCACGAAGCGCACGTGGAGATGGCGTGCCGAACGAGATGCACTTGAATGAGGCGCAAGACCACGAGGCGCGCCCGGATGGGGCGCGTGAGGAAGAGGCAGGGCGGTATCTCCGTGGATAAGCCACACCCCAAGAGTCCGGGAGCCTTGCTCCCCCTCGCGACGATTCTGCTGGTGGCCGCCAATCTTCGCCCCGGCATCACCGTGGTGGGCCCGCTCATCGAACAGATCGGCACCGACACCGGCGCGAGCTCTGCCATGCTGGGGCTGCTGGGTGCCCTTCCGGTGCTCGCTTTCGGCGTCGTCTCGCCCTGGGTGCACAGGATGGCGCTGAGGCTCGGTATTGAACGGTCAGTTCTTATCGCGCTGCTCGTCCTGGGGTTCGGCACGGTGCTGCGTTCGGTGTTGCCGGATACGGCGGCCCTTTACGGCGGGACGGCACTGCTCGGCGGAGGAATCGCAGTGGGCAATGTGCTGGTGCCGGCACTGGTGAAGAGGGACTTCCCCCAGCGCGTTCCGCTCATGACGGGCCTGTACTCGGCAACGATGGCTGGTTGTGCGGCGGTGGCCTCCGGTGCCGCTGTGCCGCTGAGTCGTTGGCTGGGCTGGGAGCTGACCATCGGCCTCAGTGCTTTTCTCGCGCTTCTTGCTGCGGCCGCGTGGCTGCTCCGGGGCCCTGCCGTATGGCGTGGATCTCGAGGAGCCGAAATCAGCGCGGGACAGCGCAAGCCCGCAGGAGAGACCTCGCCCGGTGATGCGAGGGCGACGTCGCTGTGGTCCTCGGCGGTGGCGTGGCAGGTGACGCTGTTCTTCGGCCTGCAGTCGTCAACGTTCTACCTCATGGTCACCTGGCTCCCGGCGATGCAGGTCCACTACGGGGTTTCACCCGATGTGGCTGGGCTGACGCTGGCCAGTTATCAGGGCTTCGGCATCGTGGCCAGCCTGAGCGTCGGACCGCTGATGCAACGTGCGTTCGACCAGCGTGGCATCGCCGTGAGCATGGCGGTCCTCATGATGTTCGCCCTTGGAGCCATGATGATCTGGCCCGATCTCATTCCGGTGTGGAGCCTGTTCGCGGGATTCTCTTCAGGGGCGACCCTCTCGATCGCCCTGTCCCTGGTTGCTCTGCGTGCGCGGACCCACCACCAAGCGAGCCAGCTCTCCGGGATGGCTCAGGGCGTAGGGTACTTGCTCGCGGCGCTGGGTCCGTTCTTCGCCGGCTCGCTGTTCGACCTGACGGGTTCGTGGAAGCCGGTCCTGGGCGTGGCGCTGTCCTTCGTCGTCGCGCAGGCCGTCGCCGGCTATCTGGCTGGGCGGCGAGTCTTCGTGGGGGAGGGGTAAGCGGGACGCTGTACGGTGCCGCGCTGGCCGGCCAGCGTCCGCCAGCGCGCTGCTCGCCAGTGCGCGGCGAGCTACTGCGCCCCAGTGCCACCGCAGCGCGTGCCACTGCGGCTCCTGCCTAGGCCGTGGTATCCGGGTGGGAGCGTGGATGTGCTGGCGGCTCCTGTGGTGGGGAAGTGCGGGGAGCGTCTCCTGTGGCTTCGAGGTTCTCCAGCCGGGTCTCGAGCATGTCCAGCCTCCAGCGATCTTCCGCGGCCAGGTTCTCCTCTGAGCGAGTCGGCACGCGCGGTGGTTCGATCTGCCCGTTTTCGAGCTTCTTCTCCAGCGCCCTGACGCGTTCCTCGAGCCCTTCAGTGTCCTGATCCTCGGAGTCCCATGGAATGGGACGGCCGCTGATCATGCTGACCACCTGCAACGTCCCGAATACCGCGATCGCGATAATGGCGATCCACCCGAACCATGGCATGGCTCAAGGGTACCAAGAGGGTCATCCGAAGGCGGCGACCGCCGAGGCAAGGCCCACGTAGACGGCAGTGCCGGAGAAGATGCTCAGCGTGGCGCTGCCACGCCACAGATGCAGGCCCACGGTGACGGCCAGGGCCAGCGCTGCAGGCCCCGCCGTCGTCAGCATGGTGGGGTGCACTTCGCGCAGCGTGTAGGCGGCGAGGATGAGCATGATCCCCACGGGCATTCGCTGCTCGAGGTAGGCCAGCAGCTCGTTCTCGCGCAGCGGCGCGAGCATGGCGAAAGGGGCCGCGCGCAGTGTCCAGGTGATGGCCGCGGCGATCCCGATGCCTGCCGCGACGTACCAAGGATCCATCACAGCTGCTCGCCTCCCGTCGGACGTTTCCGGCCCGGCCGCGGTCGACCCCGGAGGAGATACGCGATGATCAGGATGCTGATCAGCAGGCCGATGCCGATGACGAGCATGTTCTCACGAGAGATCAGAGCAGCCACGATGGCGCATCCGATCGCCAGGACCGGCATCGGCAGTGACCGGCGCAGCTTATAGGACTCGATGCCCAGGACGACGAAGAGCGCGGTGACAGCGAAGTCCAGTCCGACCACCCAGGGCGGGATCAGCGTGCCCACGCCTGCCCCTGCCGTCACGCACAGCACCCAGCCCAGATGGAAGAACCCCTGGATGCTGAGAATGCGGGCGCTGGACCACCGCGCGGAACTGCCGGAGGCCGTCAACGCGTAGGCCTCATCGGTCAGCGCGAAGGTGCTGTACGACTTCCGCCCTCGGCCGCTCACGCGGTGAAGCGGGAAGGACAGCGCGTAGAAGACATGCCGGAAGTTCACCAGCAACGTGCTCAGCGCGATCTGACTCAGCGGGGCCGCAGCTGCCAGCAGGCCCACCAGAAGGAACTCCATGGAGCCGGCGAAGACGACGGCGGCCAGGACAGGGGCCCACCACCACTGCAGCCCGGACTGGACCACCAGGACGCCCAGCGCCAGGCCCAGTGGCAGGACGGCGATGCACGCCGGCATCACGATGCGCCACCCTGCGGCCACCTCGTCCGCGGTCGCGGGAGTGTCGTGGATGACAGACAGATCGGCGTGCTTCGGCATACCGCAATGATAGGCAAAATCAGCCGCGGAAGGATTGCCGATTCACCGTGCTATTATCCCACTATGCGCAACGAACGATCGATTGACTCGCTGGATCGCGCAATTATTGCTGAACTCGAAGAAGACGCCAGGCTGAGCAACACCGAGCTCGCTCGGCGGGTCGGGCTGACGCCGGCCCCGTGCCTCCGGCGCGTCCAGCGACTCGAGCGCGACGGCGTCATCCAGGGCTATCACGCCGCCGTCGACGCGCGCAGCTACGACCGCGGGCTCGAAGTGATCGTCGCCATAGACATCGCGGTCAACGACGGCGAGACGATCGTGGATTTCGAATCCGCCGCCGTAGCCGTCCCGGAGGTCACGGAGGTGCGACGCATGTTCGGTCAGCCTGACTACTATCTGCGTGTGCAAGTGGCAGACCCTGAGGCCTATGAGGCGCTCGCGGTGAACACTTTGGCGCGCCTCCCCGCGGTCTCGCGACTGCTCTCCCATCAGACGATGCGCCTGCTCAAGGGGCGCGGTGCGGTGGATCCTCGATAGCTCGCAGCTGCGGACCGGTGGATGATGAGCGGAGCTGGATCGCGCGTGTGTCTAGGCCCGGGTGAGCTGGGCGAGCAGAGCGCTCAGTCCGCTGTCCACGATGAGCTGCGGGTCGGCGAGCTGCGGATCTGCCCGGTGGCGTGCGTGCAGGGCAGCATAGTGCGGGGCGATGCGCTCATCGACCGGTGCCGCGCGCTCGTCACCTGAGATGGGCGCCGTCATCGCACTGCCGATGACGAAGTTCGACAGGGCGTAGGAAGCAGTGAGCGGATCCGAGCTGCCCGCTTCTTCGAGCAGCCTGCAGAGCCGCTCGGAGAGCTGCAGATAGTGGGGTCCGCGGGGTGCCCGGAAGCCGATGACATGACAGGCCCAGGGGTGGCGGATCAGGTGGCCGAAGAACGCGAGCAGGATGCGGTGCAGGTCGTCGCGCTCCAGGCAGTCTCGGACCTCCGAGTCTTCGCCCAGGGCGGCGTCCAGTGCGAGGTCGAAGAGGTCATCCACTCCGCTGACCCTGGAATACAGGCTGGCTGGAGCGACGCCTAACTCCCCAGCGACGGCGCGCAGGGTCAGCGCGCGCAAGCCGCCTGCGTCCAAAGCGTCCCG
>DXGD01000252.1 GCA_019114115.1 Candidatus Nesterenkonia stercoripullorum | reverse complement strand
GAACAGCCCAGCCACGCCACCCGGGGTGGAAAGGTTCGGCCCCTAGCCGGCGGTGCAGGGCGTGCACATCGAGGTGCCCCGGGGCGGGGCTCTGCCTGGTGGATCGGTTCGGCGCGCTGCTCACCCTGGGTATGCTACTCGGCGGACCCCCTTCTACCGGAAAGCCGTGTGTCGTGACTTCCCCTACTTCTTCCTCGCCCTCGGGCTCCGGCCCGCAGCCGGATATTCCCGGACTCTGGGACGCCCCGCTCGTGCTGGCGGCCACTCCGATCGGAAATCTCTCCGACGCCACGGCTCGCCTGCGTGCGCTGCTGCTCTCAGCCGACATCATCGCCGCTGAGGACACCCGGACGACACGTCACCTCTGCTCCGCGCTGGGGATCAGTCCGCAGGGGCGCAGTCTCAGCCTCCACGAGCACAATGAATCCAGCCGCGCGGCCGAGCTCATCGAACTGGCCCGTCAGGGGCGACGCATCCTCATCGTCTCCGATGCGGGCATGCCTGCCGTCTCCGACCCAGGATTCCGCCTCGTCACCGCGGCGATCGACGCTGACGTGCAGGTCACTGTCGCTCCCGGAGCCTCAGCGGTGACCACCGCCCTAGCGCTCTCGGGGCTTCCCACTGACCGTTTCACCTTCGCCGGGTTCGCGCCGCGCAAGTCAGCCGAACGCCGGCGGCTGCTGCAGCGTCTCGCGACGGAAGCCTGGACGACGGTCCTCTTCGAATCCCCCCACCGGGTCCAGCAGACGCTCGCCAGCCTGGCTGAAGGTCTGGGCCACTCACGGCGCGCGGCGGTGTGCCGTGAGCTCACCAAGAAGCATGAGGAGGTCCTCAGAGGAGGGCTCGGCGAGCTGGCCGCCCTGGCTGCTCAGCGCAACCTGCGCGGGGAGATCGTGATCGTCGTCGAAGGCGTCATTGAGACGGAGAGCGAAGAGACGGCTGAGGACTTGGCCGAGGAAGCCTTGCGCCGCGCTGCCGCCGGGGAGAAGCTCAAGACGGCCGCCAAAGCGCTCGCGCAGGGCCGCTCCGTCTCCGCCAGCACGATCTACGACGCCGCGCTGGACCGGCGAGACCGCTGAGCTGACTGGTCAGGCGCACCCCTCCTCAGCCGGTCAGTCCGGCTGCCGCGTCTCTGACGATCGCGTGGATGTCGTGCTGAGGCTCCCACCCAAGGGTGGCCCGCGCTTTCTCTCCTGAGGCCACCAGGTGGGCGGGGTCGCCGGGACGCCGCGGACGCTCCACCACAGGGAGCTCACCGCCGGTGTGTTCCTCCACAGCAGCAATCACGCTCCGCACCGAGGTCCCGACGCCGGTCCCGAGGTTGAATACCTCATGCACCCCAGGCTCGATCCATTCCATCGCCAGCAGATGTGCCTGCGCCAGGTCCAGCACATGGATGTAATCGCGAATAGCCGTGCCATCCGCTGTGGGGTAGTCCACGCCGTAGAGCTCAGCATGCGGACGCTCGCCGGTGATCACTTTGAGCAGGTTCGGGATGAGGTGGGTCTCCGGATCATGGCGTTCCCGCAAGGATCCTGACGCTCCGCCGACGTTGAAATATCGCAGGCTCACCGCGGCCAGTCCATGGGCACGGGCCTCAGCGGCAAGCATATGGTCGATCGCCAGCTTCGAGGCGCCGTAAGGGTTGATCGGCGAGGTCGGGTGGTCTTCCGTGATGAGCCCGTCAGGCAGCCCGGCCGCCGGGTTGCCGTAGACCGCTGCCGTCGAGGAGAACACGATACGGGGCACACCGGCCGAGCGCATCGCATCGATCAGTTGCAGAGTGGCCACGATGTTTCCGTGCCAGTACCGTTCGGGGAACTCTACCGACTCACCCACCAGCGACTTGGCGGCCAAGTGTATGACGGCGTCGAAAGGGGACTCGCCGTCGCCGGTGGAGAGCACACGATGAGCTTCGCTCAGGGGCGCGTCCACGAACTGCGCTCCCGGGACCGCCGTGTCCGCATGGCCGCTGCTGAGATTGTCCAGGATGACCACCTGGTGCCCGTACGCCAGCAACTGCTGAGCGACAACGCTCCCGATATATCCCGCACCACCAGTGACAAGAACCTTCATTGAGTTGGACCTCCCCGTCGGACGTTCACGTCAAGCATCGTGGCGCATCAAAGCGGCGCAGACGCCGTATCGATGCTTGCCAGCAAGCCTAGCCCCTTACCGACTGCACTGCCGGGCCCCCACCGCCTCCTTGGGAGTCCCTTCACCCCGGGCATTCATGAGGCCGAGCGGTATAGGCTGGTTGCGCCGCCGGCCCAGCGCAATGCACGGCTGCTTCAGGAGACCCCGGAGGGCTGACAGATGACCGAGCACGCCGCCAAGACCCCGCAGTTCAGCACGAAGGCCTCAGCACGCGAACACCTGCGCGGGCTGCGCGGTGAACTGTCCGCAGAGCAGAACCGGGCGCGGGCCGACCAGCTCACCGACATCCTCCACGAAACTGTTGCCGCAGGGTCCACTGTGCTGGGATACCTTCCCATGCGAGGTGAACCGGATATCCTGCCCTTTCTCACTGCTCATGCGGAGCGTGCCGGAAGCGTGTGGACACCCGTCATCCCGGAGCGGCCCTCCCGCGAGCTCCAGTGGGTGCCCTGGTCTCCGGGCGCTGAGGTACGCAGAAGCGCCCATTTCCCGGTGCACGAGCCGACCGGGATGCGTCACACCCTGAACCAGGTGCTGACGCTGACGGCACAAACCCCAGGCACAGGGTCCGCGCAGTCGCCGACGCCAACGGTGACTGTCCTGCTGCCCGGCCTGGCCGTTGAC
>DXGD01000251.1 GCA_019114115.1 Candidatus Nesterenkonia stercoripullorum | reverse complement strand
TCGATATTGGCCAGGTGCTCCTCGACGCGGGCCTCGGCGTCCTCGCCAGCGGCTTCAGCCACTTCGATGGAGCCTGTCCCGGCGAAGCCTTCGGTGCCGAAGTCGACGCGGGCCGCATCACCGCCGAGCAGCAGCGGGGCCCAGTCGACAGCGGCCAGCGGCTCCGCGCACTGCTCAGGGGTCACATCGGAGGCCTCTTCAGTCTCGGCCCCGGCCGCAGAGTCCGCGGACTGCTCCCGGAACTGCTCCAGGGCGTCCTCGGTGACGAAACCGGCCGAGTCGAATCCGTAGCTGGAGGCCCGTTCCATACCGGCTTCGGCCGCTCCGGCAAGGCGCTCGCTGCCGGCTCTCGGGCTCGTCTCGTCGTCGCTGCCGCACCCGCTGAGCAGCAGAGCGCCAACGGCCAGCGCAGCCAGGCCACGGTAGCGCCTCCTCAGGGGGCCACCGGCGGCATGCGCTCCCCCGGGAGCCCGCACGGTGCTCCCGGCTCCAACGGTCTCTCCAGCTTCCGCCGTCACGGGCGCTCCTCATTCTCCGGTGTCCTGTCCGGTCTCCCCGGTGTCTTGTCCGATGGTGGCGTCCTGTCGGAGGTCGTGTCAGCCGGCCTGTCCGCCGTCGCCAGGCGCTCGAACACGTCGTTGTACTCGTGCAGCTCCGCGTCCCCGGTCCGGTCCGCCTCGCGGTCCAGGCGCGTGGTCTCGCGGCGGTCATCGCGGGACCACTGCACGGCCACGAAAACCGCCATCACCATGGTGGGGATCTCGCCCAGGCCCCACATGAGCTCACCGCCGCGCTGCTGATCCTCCAACGCGCTGAATCCCCAGTCATGGCCGATATTGCCGAACCAGGAGGCTTCGATGAGGGCTGCCGAGCTGGTCATGGCGACGGCGACGAACGCATGGAACGCCATCGTCGCCAGCAGGATCACCAGCCGCAGGGCATGAGGCGGACGCGCCGGAAGCGGGTCCTTGCCGATCATCACCTCGGCGAAGATGAAGCCGATCAGGATGAAGTGGATGTTCATCAGCTCGTGGCCCGCGTGGTACTCCAGCGCCAAGCCGAAAATGGGGGTGTAGTAGAACAGGATGATCGAGCCGGCGAAGTTCGCCGCAGCCACCACGGGGTGGGCCACCACCCTGGCGAACCGGGAGTGCACGAACCACAGGATCCACTCCCGCGCTCCTCGCGTCCCGTCAGTGCGGGCAGGGAGGCTCTTCAGCGCCAGCGTCACCGGCGCCCCCAGAACCAGGAACAGCGGGACGACCATCGTGAGCACCATATGCTGCACCATATGGCCGCTGAACAGGACCATGCCGTAGACGGCCGGGCCACCGGAGGTGATCCAGGTCAGCAGCACCAGTCCGCTGAGGAAGCTCAGCGTGCGGGCAATCGGCCAGTGGTCACCGCGCCGGATGAGCCGGACCATCGCCCGCACATACCAGATCGCAAGGAACACGCAGATCGCGATCCACAGCCAGTTGGGGCGCATCAGGGTGAGCCAGTTCTCGACGTCGGGCTGCGGCGGCAGATCATAGCCCGTCAGCAGACGGGCTGGGCTGGCATCGGGCGGCAGCTCCTCGGACTCCGGAGGCGACGTGCGGCTCAGGATCGCACTGACCCCGACCACGGCTGACATGAGCGCGACCTCGACGAGCACCAACTGCCACAGCAGGCGGCTCGCCGTCGGGCCTGGAGCCGCAGTGGGACTCGTGGCATCTGAGCTCGTGGCGCCTGCGCCCGGCGCGGCGGAGCCCGCGTCGCCGGAGCGCCGCGCAGCAGGTCCTTCAAGAGAGCCGGCCAGCCGCGGAATGACCCATTCCCGGTGCATCCAGCCGATAACAGCCAGCGCCAGGATCGAGATCGCCTTGGCACTGATGATCAGTCCGTAGGACGTGGTCAGCAGCTGGTCCCAGGATTGAATCCGGAGGCTGGCATTGACGACGCCGGAGGCAGCGACAGTTCCCAGGGACAGCCCTGCCAGCACGGAGTAGCGACGCATGAGCGTGCCGAGGATCTCCGGTCCGCCCTGCTCACCAGCGCGCAGCAGGCGTGCCTGCCGAGCGATCTCCGGCGAGAGCAGCAGCAGCACGATCAGGCCGCCCACCCACAGCACGACGCCGAGCAGGTGCAGTCCCAGCGAGTTCACCGCAGCAGTGTGGTCGTCGCCCGAGGCGGAGTGACCGACCAGCGCCATCGGAACGATCCCCGCCAGTCCGAGGACGGAGACGAAGAAGAGGCCGGCCGTGCTGCGTACTGCCGAGACCACCGTGGCGAAGATCGCCGCGATGATCACCACAGCCATCCACGCCTGGCCTGTGGGGATGCTCTGGACATAACCGAAGAATCCGGTCGAGAACTGTTCCGAGGAGGACAGCGGCTGGCCCGCGAGCTCCGAGTACGTGAGCACCAGCACCGCGACAGCGGACACGGTCCACACCACAGAGCTCAGCATGGCGATATGCAGCGTGCGGCCGAAGAGGGGGTGCTCCGCGGCCTCCTCCGCTGCCTTACGGGACCTGCGACGTCTTCCCTGGTGGGGGGGCACAGTGGTGGCGGCCAGGACAGTCGCCGCGACGGCGGCGGACATCGCCATATTGTGCACGAAACGAGCCACCGGCAAGCCCCAGCTGGTGACGGCGCCCGGGTCGGCGATCTCCGCACCCTGGCCCAGCCCAGTCCAGGCACCCGTCACGGCGATCGCGACGAGTCCGACGCACAGGGCGACGGCGGTCATGGACAGCGGCGCTGACCACAACGCATTTCGGCTCAGTTCGCGCGAATCGGTCCTGGACCGAGAGACATCTGCTTTCACCGCGTATCAGGCCCAGACCCTGAATCGCCTCGACCAGGATCGCCGCTTCCCGGGCCGCCGCTGTCAGGGCCACCGCCGTCAGGGCCGCCGGCCTCGCCGCTGCCGCGGCCGTTCCCCCGGCCACCGTGGCCGTCGGGGTCCGCCGAAGGGTCCTGACTGCCGTGCTTCCACGATTCGGCCTGACGGATCTTCTGCCGCACCAGCACGACGCCGAGCACGACCACGCAGAGGCCGCCCACGCCGAAGACCACCGGCAGCAGAGCCGAACTGGGCTCGGTGCGATTCTCCGGCTCTTCGACTTCCTCGGCTGTCGTCCCGCCAGACTCAGAGCCGTCCTCGTCTGCCGAGCCGGCTGCAGCACCTATGCCGGCAGCCTCATTGCCGCTCTGACCGGCGGCTCCCTGAGGGCCGCCGTCATCAGCTGCGAGGCTGAACGGAATAGAGGACTCCTCGGCATGACCATCGGCGTAGACCACGCGGTACTCCACTTCGTACTCGCCGTCGTCCAGGGGCTCGTTCACCGGCGCTGACATCGTCGAGCCGTCCACAGAGGTCTCGCCCGAGTGATCGGCTCCTGAGTCATCGAGCACGCGCAGTTCGTTGGTCACGCCCTCACCGGTGGTCAGTCCGGAACCGCTGAACTCCAGGCGAATCTCGTCAGGACTCTCTTTGAGCTCCTCGTCCGCAACCGGCGAGGAGGAGATGAGCTGGTCATGGGCCCACGCCGGTGCGGCCATCAGGCCCAGGGCCGCCATAGCGGCGCCCAGCGCCACGACGGCACGGGTCTGCACCCTCAGCACCCTGCCCGGTGCGCGCCGACGTGCCGTCTCCACCGAGGCATCAGCGGCTGCCTCCAGCAGGCCGGGGGCCGTTCCAGTGAGGCCGCGCGGGCGCCTTGACGAATCCA
>DXGD01000250.1 GCA_019114115.1 Candidatus Nesterenkonia stercoripullorum | reverse complement strand
ATGGCTGTGCGCTCGCCCCAGTGGCAGCCAGCCCCGTGAGGAGCATGCCACCGGATACCACAGCTGCGCTCAGCACGGAGGCCCGCTGGAACCTCTTCGGCCTGTGCGTCCCGCCCATGCCCGCGGGAGATGGTGCCTGGACCTCAGCGGAAGGCAGTGCGGGCACGCCAACGGGTGGCGTGTCCATGTCTACGCCTTCTGTGGAGATCTTTCCTGCGCTGCTCACCATATCTACCCCGGGGATGCTGTGCTTCCGACTGTCTTGTTCTGGACATACGGCGGCTGGGCACTCACCGATGATCAAAAGTCAATTCTACGGGCAATGAGCGAAAATTCATAACGATTGCGTAACCTTCGCATGGATGAGGCCCGAGAAAGCCCGGAGTTTCTCCCGGAAGACCGGTCAGGTCAGGCGCTCAGGCGGCGAGCTGGTGAGCGTGGCGTCGTCGACGGCGAGGTGCCCGACGGCGGAGTCGATCGCTTCCATCGTGCTGCTGTCCAAGGTCACCCCAGCGGCCGCGACATTGGACTGAATCTGCTCGGGCCGAGACGCCCCGACAAGCGCGGAGGCCACATTCGGATGGTGCAGTACCCAGGCGATCGCCAGCTGCGCCACGGTGAGCCCGTGGTCCTCGGCGATCGGGTGAAGGTGCTGGACGGAGCTGAGAATGTCCTCGTCGAGGTACTTCTCGATGGTCTTGGCTCCGCCCGCCGCGTCAGTGGCCCGGGATCCCTGCGGAGGCGCCTCGCCCGGTCGGTATTTTCCGCTCAGGACACCCTGCGCCAAGGGCGACCAGACGATCTGCGAGATGCCCAGCTCTTCTGAGGCCGGAACGACCTCCGGCTCGATCACGCGCCAGAGCATGTTGTACTGCGGCTGATTGGAGATCAGCTGGATCCCGAGCTCCTTGGCCAGCGCATGACCGGCGCGGAGCTGCTCAGCCGTCCATTCGCTCACACCTATATAGAGCGCCTTGCCCTGCCGTACGACGTCGGCGAAGGCCTGCATGGTCTCCTCAAGCGGGGTCTCGACGTCGTACCGGTGGGCTTGGTAGAGGTCGACGTAGTCTGTGCCCAGGCGCCGGAGGGAGCCTTCGATGGACTCCATGATGTGCTTGCGGGAGAGGCCGGTGTCATTGGGGCCTTTGGGGCCGGTCGGGAAATACACCTTGGTGAAGATTTCCAGCGACTCGCGGCGCTGGCCCTTCAGCGCGTCGCCGAGTACCTGCTCAGCCACGGTGTTGGCATAGACATCCGCGGTGTCGAACGTGGTGATGCCGGAATCGAGTGCGGCATGGACGCATTGCGTGGCGACATCGTTCTCCACTTGCGAGCCGTGCGTCAGCCAATTGCCGTAGGTGATCTCCGAGATCTTCAGGCCGCTGTGGCCGAGGTACCTGTACTCCATGAACCAACCCTACCTGCGGTGAGGCTGGCCGAATAGGGCAAGCCGGACTGGCTGGTATTGGCCTGTTCCGGCGGCGGTGAAGGGCAGGCTCCGCTACCTAGATGCGAGCCCGCAGGCCTGGCTACAGTAGGGATGTCCACGGATATCACGCGCGAGTGCGCGCAGGTTGACGCGCAGATTCGCTCCGCGCAGAGTGCGCGGGGGCAGAGCGCAGGAGCAGACAAGGAGCCCACATCATGGCACGTATCGCAGGCAAGCTGGAGGAAGCGTTCAACGCCCAGGTCACACTGGAGCTGGAAGCATCCCTGGTCTACCGTCAGCTGGGAATCGAGATGGACATGCTGGATCTCCCCGGCCTGGCCTCCTGGTTCCGGGCGCAGGCTGATGAAGAGGTCGTGCATGCGAATAAGTTCATCGACCATATGACCGACCGGGGCAGCCACCCCAGGATCCGCGAGATCGGGGCAGTGTCGACGAAGGCCGGATCCGTGCTGGAGGCCTTCGAGGCATCCCTGGCGCACGAGGAGAAGGTCTCGGAAGCCATCCGCAATCTCTACCGGCTGGCTCAGCAGGAGGGCGATATCGACGCTCTGCCGCTGCTCAGCTGGTTCATCGACGAGCAGCTCGAGGAAGAGGCGACTGTCTCCGAGCTCATCGGCAAGGTCAAGCTCATCAACGACGACGGCCCAGGCCTGCTCCGGCTCGACGACGAGCTCGGCACCCGTCAGTCAGGTGGTACTGAGGCCGAGTGACCTTCGCTGGCGAGTCGTCCAGTGCCGATGAGTCGCTCAAGGGCCTGGTGCATATGGCCTTCGATGGCTTCTCCGATGCGGTCTTCGGCGCCGGCCTCAATGGCGTCGACGATGAGCGAGTGCTCGATCACCTGCTCGCGGGGATCTCGGTAGCTGCCTTCCAGCGCCGTGAGGCACATGCGTGTTTCGGCGATCAGGGTCTCGTGCATCCGGTGCAGCCGGGAGCTGCGCGAACTGCGCACCAGCAGTTCGTGGAAGGCGAGGTCGGCGTCGGATAGTCGCTCCAGGTCGGATGCCTCTGCTGCGCTGTGCATCAGAGCGCATGCACCGCGCAGCTCCGCTATCGCCGTGCTCGATGCCTCGCGGGCGAGGATGCGGGCCGCCGCGGACTCCACTGCGGTGCGTGCTGTGTAGAGGTCTCGGACCTCCTCCTCGTCCAGCTCTTTCACGAAGAGTCCGCGGTGCGGTTCGCTGCGCAGCAGGCCCTCCTGGACCAGCCGCTGCATGGCCTCGCGAAGCGGGCCGCGGCTGACGCCGAACTGGGCCGCCATCGTCGCTTCGGAGAGCTGGGCGCCGGCCTCCAATGTGCCGGTGGTGATAGCCGAGCGGAGCTGATCGCAGATGAGTGCCGTCGTCGAACGGCGGTGCACAGGCTGGAACTGCGGCTGCGCTGAAGGCTCTGCAGTCGGGGCGGGTAGTGGCTCGCTGGGCATGCTGCGTCTCTCCATGCTCCTCTGGCTGGTAGTTCTCACAGTGATATGTCGTGAGTGATGGTTCGGCAAGGGCCACCGTTGGATTGTTGACAATCCTCGCCGGGCATTCATAGCATAACGGCAATACTCGATCGCGCATACAGTCCCGTTGGAGTCCCGCGTAGAGACGCCGGAAGAGGGTGGCAGATGACAGCTCGCACGCCAGCCATCGCGGTGCTCTGCCCGATGCGCGACGATCTGCAGGACGCTGAGTCTTCCGAGCAGAGTGCTGGCGTGACGCGCTCCCCTCGGGAGGCCCATTCGGCGGGCCTATGGGTTCCTCCGCGGATCGAGGAGCTCGCCGACCGGGCGGAGCTTCGTTTCTGCGTCGCAGGTTCGCTGGCCGAGGCGCTTTCCGGTGCGGACGTCCTCTTCCTCTGGGACTTCTTCTCTCCCGCTGTGCGCAATGCCTGGGACCAGGCCGACAGCCTCGCATGGATCCACGTCGCCGCCGCGGGCGTGGACAGTCTGATGTTCGATGACCTGGCCGCCTCTGCGGTCACCGTGACCAACGCGCAGGGCATCTTCGACCGCCCTATCGCGGAGTTCGTCCTCGGGGCGATCTTCTCCTGCGCCAAGGATTTCGCCGGCAGCCAGGAGTACAAGCGGCAGCGGACGTGGGTGCACCGGGAGACCGAGCGCGTGCAGGGCAAGCATGCGCTGGTCATCGGTACCGGCGCCATCGGACGGGAAACGGCACGGCTGCTCGGGGCAGTGGGCATGAGCGTACGCGGCGTGGGCCGTAGAGCCCGCTCTGAAGACCCGGATTTCGGCACCGTAGTAGACAGCGCGGAGCTTGCCCAGCACATCGGATGGGCTGATCACGTCGTGAACGCAGCACCGCTGACCTCGCAGACCCGTGGCCTGATCGATGCTGAGGTGCTGGGAGCCATGAAGCCCGGCGCGCACCTGATCAATATCGGCCGGGGTGAATCCGTGGAGGAGGCCAGCCTGATCCAGGCGCTGCGTCATGGCCCGCTGGGCTTCGCCTCCCTGGACGTCTTCGAGGAGGAACCTCTCCCGCAGGCCTCCCCTTTATGGGATATGGACAATGTGCTGATCTCGGCGCATATGTCTGGCGATGTGCTGGGCTGGCGCGACGCGCTGGCCGACCAGTTCATCGACAACGCACTTCGCTGGCTGGATGACCGGCCTCTGGAGAACGTAGTGGACACGGCGAAGGGATACGTGCCGCGGACTTGACGATCTGATGCCGCCATCTGATCCCACCGCGTGATGTGCCCTCACCCATCAGATAAGGGAGGCGCTATGACGGATTTGGCTGACTTCACGGCCACGGAGCTCATCGAGGGCTACGCGCGCGCAGAGTTCACTCCGGTGGATGCGACAGAAGCTGTACTGGCCAGGATCGAGGAGCGCAATGCGGCGCTCAACGCCTTTGTGCTGGTGGACCCGGACTCCACGCTGGCCTCTGCCCGCGAGTCGGCTCGGCGCTGGGCGGAGGGGTCCACGCTGGGTCCCGGAGATGGGGTCCCCACCTCGATCAAGGACATCTTCTTCACGGCCGGCTGGCCGACGCTCAAAGGCAGCCGGCTGATCTCCGCGGAAGGCCCCTGGGACGTCGATGCTCCGTGTGCGGCGCGCTTGCGCGAAACCGGCGCCGTCCTGGTCGGCAAGACGACGACGCCGGAGTTCGCCTGGAAGGGCACCACGGATTCGCTGCGCCAGGGCATCACCGGCAACCCCTGGGATCCGGCGACCACCGCCGGTGGTTCTTCCGGTGGGTCCGGGGCAGCCGTCGCCGCCGGCATGGGGCCATGGTCCGTGGGGACCGACGGCGGAGGGTCTGTGCGCATTCCCGCGTCCTTCACCGGGACGGTGGCACTGAAGGCGACATACGGCACGGTGCCGATGTATCCCTCCTCGCCCTTCGGGACACTGGCTCATGCCGGGCCTATGGCGCGGACCGTCGCGGACACGGCACTGCTGCTTCAGATCATTTCCGGTTTCGATTCCCGTGACTGGTCAGCGCTGCCCACACGCGGGGAATCCTACGTCGGTGCCGAGCAGGGCGGAGTGGCGGGCCTGCGCATCGCCTACTCGCCGACGCTGGGATACGGGACGAACGACCCTGAGGTCGAGCGGCTCCTCGATGAGGCTGCAGGCCAGCTGGCGGCTCTCGGCGCGCACGTGGACCGCGTGGATCCGGGGTTCGCCGACCCGATGGAGGCCTTCCACATCCTCTGGTTCACCGGCGCGGCCAAAGTGCTGGAGCCCTTCGGGCCAGCGGCACTCGATCAGATCGATCCCGGGCTCCGGGCCGGCATCGAGACCTACGGCCAGGCCAGCGCCTCCGACTACCTGGGGGCGACGCAGGTGCGCATGGACATGGGCGTGCACATGGGTGCCTTCCACGAACAGTACGACCTGCTGCTGACCCCCACCATGCCGGGCACGGCCTTCGACGCTCAGCGGCAGGTGCCGGAGGGCTCGCCCCATGACCTGTGGACCGGGTGGACGCCCTACACCTACCCTTTCAATATGACACAGCAACCGGGAATCTCCGTGCCGTGCGGCACCACCTCCGCGGGCCTACCGGTCGGCGCGCAGCTCGTCGGGGCCCGTACCAAGGACCGATTGGTCCTTCGCGGCGGCGCGGCCCTGGAAGCCGTCATGGGTGAGCGCTTCACCCGTCCCGTGCCGGCGAACGGGACAGCACCGGCGGACCGAACAGTGCCGGCCGCCCCCGGGGGAGCAGCGTGACCGCAGCGGCTGTCTCCGACGGTGTCCCTCTGCACGAAGCCGAGGCCGTCGTGGCCCAGTTGCGCCAAGCGGGCCTCACGGGTGCCGACGCCTCGCCGCTGGCCCGTGGAATGTACTCATCGGATGCCAGCCTCTACCGGGTGGTCCCGCTCGCCGTGGTGCGTCCCGGGCATGTGGACGAGCTGCAGGGAATCCACGAGGTAGCTCAATCCCTCGGCGTTG
>DXGD01000249.1 GCA_019114115.1 Candidatus Nesterenkonia stercoripullorum | reverse complement strand
GAGATCCACGAAGCCTTCGCCTCCACCGTGCTGGCGCAGATGAAGGCCTGGGAATCGCCGGAGTTCTGCAAGAACAAGCTCGGCCTCGACGCGCCCCTGGGAGCCATCGACAGAGACCGTCTCAACGTCACAGGCTCCTCGCTGGCCGCGGGGCATCCCTTCGCTGCCACTGGCGGGCGCGTGGTCGCCACGCTGGCGAAGCTGCTGCACGGGCGGCCAGGAAAACTCGGGTTCATCTCCGTGTGCGCCGCCGGCGGGCAGGGCATCACCGCGATCCTGGAAGGACGGTGATTCGACCGTGGCGCGTGACCTCTACACAGATTTCGCCGCGACGAAGTGGGGCAAGCAGCTGACTTCCCAGCTCGGGCTGCCGCAGCCTGCCCGGCTGCGACGCTACCGGGCCAACGCTCCGCTGGTGGAGGGGCCGGTCGTCGTCGTGGGTCAGTCAGCTGCCAGCGACCACCTTGCCACCCAGCTGGTGAGCTGGGGCGTTGACGTGCGGCGCCAGGTGGGCACACGAGAGAAAGTCGCTGCGGTGATCGCCTGCTTCGACACTGTGGCCTCGCCGTCCGATCTCGCAGAGCCTGCTCTGGCCACAGGTGGGCTGCTGAAGCAGCTGAAGTCTTCCGCCCGAGTGATCACCGTGCTGCGCGACCCGCAGCAGACCGAGGACCCCGCCAAGCGAGCAGGGCGCTCGGCTGTGACCGGCTTGACGCGCTCGCTGGCGCACGAGATGCGTGCCGGTGGGACGGCGAACGGGATCGTCCTGGGTGAAGATCTTGAGGCGAGCGCGCCAGGTGTTGCTGGTGCCTTGCGTTTCCTGCTCTCCGGGCGTTCGGCATTCGTCTCCGGGCAGTTCCTCAGTGTGGATACGGTCAATGGCGTGCTGCCGGAGGACTGGGCGGCTCCGCTGCGCGGTCAGGTCGCCGTGGTGACCGGGGCCGCGCGCGGGATCGGCGCCTCCATCGCCCGGACGCTGCACCGCGACGGCGCTCGCGTCATCGCGGTGGACGTCCCGGCGGCCGGCGAACAGCTCGCCCAGGTGGCCAACGAGATCGGCGGCACGGCCCTGCAGCTCGACATCACGGCCGAGGACGCCGGAGATCGTATCCTCGAGCATGCGGCAGGATATGCAGGGCGTCTCGACATCGTCGTGCACAATGCGGGGATCACCCGTGACAAGCTGCTGGCGAATATGGATCGATCGCGCTGGGAGCCGGTGATCGAGGTCAACATCGAATCGCAGCTGCGCATCAATCGGGCGCTGCTGAATTCGGACCTCTTCGCCGGCGGTACCGGACCGCGCATCGTGTCGCTCGCCTCGACCTCGGGGATCGCCGGAAATCGCGGCCAGACGAACTATGCGGCCTCCAAGTCGGCAGTGATGGGAATGGTCTCGGCCTCAGCGCCCCTGCTGCTGGCGCGTCACGGCACGATCAACGCCGTCGCGCCGGGGTTCATCGAAACGGAGATGACCGCGAAGATCCCCCTGGTCACCCGTGAGGTTGCTCGTCGGCTGAACTCGCTGAACCAGGGCGGGCGCCCCGAGGACGTCGCCGAGACGATCGCCTTCCTGGCCTCTCCGGCAGCCGGCGGGACCTCCGGTTTGACGCTGCGCGTGTGCGGGCAGAACCTGGTGGGAGCCTGAAAGATGCAGGGAGCTCACACAGGGCACGGAGCTCACACAGGGCACGGAGCTCACACAGGGCACGGAGCTCGCACAGGGCACAGAGCTCATCCAGTGCTGAGAGCTCACACAACGTAGGGAGATCGCACGATGCAGGACACTGTGGACATCCCCCGACCGGCGAGGCTGTACCGCCGCATCGCGGCGACCGCTCTGCGGCGGCGGCTGATTCCCAAGCGCCGGGAGGCCGTGCTCCCGGAGCGCACGCTCATTGCGGAGCACCCCGGCATCTCCTCGACGACGGCGGCGCAGTACACCCGCCTGTTGGGTGGGGAGGCCTATGACGGCCAGCACCGTCAGTCGCTGGCCTCGGTGCTGGTCCATACGGCTGGCTTTCCGCTGCAGATGGCGCTGATGGGCCGCCCTGACTTCCCGCTTCCACTGCTGGGGCTCGTGCACCTGCACAATCGGGTGGAGCATCGCCGGCCGATCCCGCCAGATGTGCCGCTGCACGTCACCGTCACGGCCCGTCACTTGGCGGCGCACCGGCGCGGAACGCAAGTGGAGATCGTCGTCGACATCACCCCGGTCGCGGACAGTCAGGCAGGCGAGACCGCGACGTCAGGCAGTGTCCCTGCCGAGCCGGCATGGACCGGGGTGTCCACGTATCTGTGCCGGGGCCTGCATCTGCTCGACGCAGAGGGCGGGACAGGCTCTCCCGGGTCGGGCCCGGGCAAGTCCGCCTCGGGTGCAGGAGGTCATGCAGCTGGAGGATCCAGGGCCGACACCCGGCTGGAGCTGCCGCCGAAAACGGCCCTGTGGCACTTCTCAGCGGGAGCGGGTCGTGACTACGCGTCGGTGTCCGGCGACTTCAATCCGATCCATCTCTCCAGCGCCGTCGCGAAGGCCTTCGGGATGCCCGCGGCGATCCTGCATGGGATGTACGCCGCCGGCATGGCGCTGGAGGGGCGTGAGCCGGAGCATGCGGGGCACAGCTGGGAGGTCACCTTCGCATCA
>DXGD01000022.1 GCA_019114115.1 Candidatus Nesterenkonia stercoripullorum | reverse complement strand
GCTGCGCAGGATTCGCCAGCCCCGCACCGGCTCCGGCCACCAGGCTCAAGGCCAAGAGCACTTCCGGAGTGGGAGACACCCCCAGCAGGCCTGTGCCGACCGCCGTGACGACCAGCCCGAGGACGATGGGGCGTTTGCGTCCCCACTGGTCCGAACGGCTGGAGAAGACCAGCACGGCCACCACGTTCCCCGCTGCGAACGTCGCCAGGGCCACTCCGGCCAGCTGCGCCGAACCGATGAACCAGCCCGTTCCGACGAAGGCAGTGGCCGCGAACAGCGGCACAATCGAGTTCCGCAGCCCGAACGTGGCCCAGCCGTTGGCGAACGCCGCAGTCAACGCCGCACGATACGCCCGGTTTTCCCAGGCCTCAGCCAGAGTCGCGTTCTCTCGGGTGTCCTTGTTCTGCTTGTCCTCCAGCCTGGAGGCCCGCAGCATGAAGAAGACGATCGTCGCCGCCACCAGCAGAGCCGCCCCGTATACCAGGAACGGGACCCTCGGGCCGAACACCAGCAGGCTGGACCCCACCAGGGGACCAGCCACGTTGCCGATCAGAAACGCTGAAGCGTAGGCCCCGGCCACCCGGCCGCGGATCTGCGCCGGCGATTTCCGGGCCAGGAACGTCATGGCTGAGACCGTGAAGAAGGTCGAGCCGATACCACCCACGGCCCGGAAGATCAGCAGCAGCTCGTAGGTGGGAGCGTACGCCGTGGCGAACATCGACGCGGCCACGATCACCAAGCCCACCACGTAGACCGGGGTCTCCCCCAAGCGCTGGGTCAAGCGTCCGGAGAGCGGCGCGAAAACCAGTCGGAACAGCCCGAACGCCGACACCACAGCGGAGACGGCCATCGCGGAGACGCCGAAGTCCGAGGCGTACTGCGGAAGGATCGGGGCGACGATACCGAACCCGATGGCGATCACGAACGCCGAGACGATCATGACCTTCAGCTCAGCGGGTATCGGAACCTTCGGTGCGGCAGCCTCGGTCGCTGCAGAGGGCCGGCGGCGAATCATGGCGTGCTCTCCTGACGTTCGAGGCGCTGGGAAATCACCCGAGTGGAGCCGTCTTGGCGCATCGAGACTCCGTAGAGCGCATCCGCGACTTCCATCGTGCGCTTCTGGTGAGTGATCACAATCAGCTGCGAGGATTCTCGCAGCTCCTCGAAGACGACCAGCAGCCGCGAGAGGTTCGTATCGTCCAAAGCCGCTTCGACCTCGTCCATCACGTAGAACGGGCTCGGCCGTGCCTTGAAGATCGCGACGAGCAGCGCCACCGCTGTCAGCGAACGCTCGCCCCCAGAGAGCAGGGAGAGCCGGCGAATGCGCTTGCCCGGCGGGCGGGCGTGGACTTCAATGCCGGTGTTGAGCATATCGTCCGGGTCGGTCAGCTCCAGCCGTCCCTCGCCTCCGGGGAACAGCCGGGCGAAGACGTGCTCGAACTGCACCCGCGTGTCCTCCCATGCCTCACGGAACACCTGCTCCACGGTGCGGTCGATATCGTCGATGATCCCCAGGAGATCTTTCCGCGTCGACGTGAGGTCGGCGAGCTGTTCCTGCAGGTACCGGTGGCGCTCCTCCAACGCGGCATGCTCTTCGAGCGCGAGGGGGTTGACCTTGCCCAAGGCGGAGAGGTCCTTGCGCGCCGCGGCGAGGCGTTTCTCCTGCTCACCACGGTCGAAGGCCTTCCCGGCCGGCTCCTGGGCCTGCGGGGCCGCACCGGCAGGGTCGGCATCGCCGGCTTGCCCGCCCGCCGTATGATCGGGCACAGCGTGATCGTTCACAGCATGATCGTTCACAGCGTCGGCGGGCAGCGCCTGATCGGGAATGAGCTGATCTGGTCCATAGTGCTCGATCAGGTATTCAGGTGAGAGGCTGAGCTCCTCACGACCTCGGCTCTCAGCGGCTTCAAGGCTCAGTCGGAGCTCGGTCCTGGCCAGTTCAGCGGCGTGGAGCTGTGAGGTGATGCCATCGGCGCGCTCCGCCTGCTCCTGACGCCGACGCGAGACGTCGGTGATCTCCGCCGCGAGCCCGGCATGCGCAGCCTGGGCCGCTTCACGTGCGGCGGCGCTGCGCCGCAGCGTGTCGTCCAAGCTGACGACGGCGTCCTCGGCCTCGGCCTGCACGGCCTCGGCCTCGGCAGCTCGCATGCGCCGGTCCTGCGCCAGAGCCCGGGCCTGCGCTGCGCGGGACTCCTCGGCCTGGGCCGAACGACGCAGCGCAGCGGCGCGTTCGCCCAGCTGAGAGTGACGGTCTTCGCCGGCGCGAAGGGTCAGACGCGCATCGACTTCACGCTGTCGCCGCGCAGAAGCGGTTTCGGCGAGCCGATCACGGTCATCTGTCGACGGATCCTCCTCGGTGTCATCCTCCCGTGCCGCTTCGAGCCGCGATTGGGCCGCCGCGTGCTCAGCGCGGCCTCGTCCCTCTGCCTCGCGGGCCGCGGCAGCTTCTTCTTCGGCGGCACGGAGCCGTTCCTGCGCGGTCGAGATATCTGTGCGCAGCCGGCCGAGCCGCTCAGTCGTGGCGTGTAAGTCGGCGTCGCTGGCGTGCAATGCTTCGAGCGTCTCATTGACCTGCGCCTCGGATTCACGGATCTGCGCCTCGGCCTGTGTGATGAGCGTCCGCAGCTGCTCCTGGCGAGCCTGCGTCTGCTCTCGTGTCTGCGTGAGCTGCTGGATCTGCGCCGTGATGGAGATCTCGTGATGCACAGATGCGGTGCCGCCTTCGCGGTGCCCGCGGCGCACTATCTCGCCCGCCGTCGTCACGACCGTGGTCACGCCCTCGTGCTGGAGCAGCTGCCTCGCAGCCGCCGCCTCGGTGCACAGCACGGCACCGCGTAAGACGGCGTAGACAGGTTCGGCGATGTCGTCCGGAACTTCGACGACGT
>DXGD01000248.1 GCA_019114115.1 Candidatus Nesterenkonia stercoripullorum | reverse complement strand
CCACGCCGCCTTTGCCGGACTGGGAGTTGACGCGGATGACCGCCTCGTAGCTGCGCCCGATGTCTTTCGGGTCGATCGGCAGATATGGCACTGCCCAGGTGAGCTGGTCCACGCTGCGACCCTCAGTGGTGGCGCGGGCCGCCATATGGTCGAGGCCCTTCTTGATCGCATCCTGATGCGAGCCGGAGAACGCGGTGAACACCAGGTCACCGCCGTAGGGCGAACGCTCGGGCACAGGCATCTGGTTGCAGTACTCGACAGTGCGACGGATCTCGTCCATGTCCCGGAAGTCGATCTGCGGATCAACGCCCTGGCTGAACAGGTTCATGCCCAGAGTGATCAGGTCGACGTTGCCGGTCCGCTCGCCGTTGCCGAACAAGCATCCCTCGATGCGGTCCGCCCCCGCCATGTACCCCAGCTCGGCTGCCGCGACGCCGGTCCCTCGGTCGTTATGCGGGTGCAGGCTGAGGATGATCGAGTCGCGGTGCCGGAGATTCCGGTGCATCCACTCGATAGAATCAGCATAGACATTGGGCGTGGCCATCTCGACTGTGGCCGGCAAGTTCACGATGACCTTCTTCTCAGGGGTCGCCCCCAGCACGTCGAGCACCTCGTCGGAGATATGCGCGGCGAACTCGAGCTCCGTCCCGGTGAAGGACTCCGGCGAGTACTGATAGACGACCTCGGTGGAGTGGCTCATCTGCTCTTCATACTTCTTGCACAGCCGCGCACCCTGGGTGGCGATGTCGACGATGCCGTCCTTGTCCTGATGGAAGACGACCTCCCGCTGCAGCACCGAGGTGGAGTTGTAGAGGTGGACGATCGCCCGGGGGGCGCCGTCGATCGCTTCGAACGTGCGCTCGATCAGGTGCTCGCGTGCCTGAGTGAGCACCTGGATGTAGACGTCCTCCGGGATCTTGTTCTGCTCGATGAGCTGACGGACGAAGGTGAAGTCCGTGTTCGAGGCGGAGGGGAAGCCCACCTCGATCTCCTTGAAGCCCATCGCGACAAGAAGCTCGAACATGCGGTGCTTGCGCTCTGGTGACATCGGGTCGATCAGGGCCTGGTTGCCGTCACGAAGGTCGACCGCACACCACCGGGGCGCCGTGTCGATGACCTTGTCCGGCCAGGTGCGGTCGGGCAGCTCCACGGTGATCTGATCCTGGAAAGGCTGGTACCGGTGGAACGGCATGGGAGATGTCTTCTGCAGATCGCGCATATGTAGTCCTCAAGCTCTAGCGTGACCAGGAACTGGCCAACAGGGGGTCCGTCGAGTCTCCGGCTGATGATCGCATCTGGGTGGGGGCACGGGGATGCGAGAGAATCTCCGCAGCGGGGTCTCAACCGATTCGTCGAATGCGTCTGCTCGCCTGAGCTTCTTAGACGCGTGCGAACTCTCCTCCGCTGCGGCGGAGAAGTAGTAGTCGCAGAGCGGGAGCGTTCGCGCGTGTCATCGTGAGCACGATCCTACGCTAACACGACAGCGGCTGCGAACGCCTGAAGGCAGGGGCCCGTCCAGCTTGGAGGCGCTCCTGCGTCAGAAGCCGAGGCGGTTGAGCTTCTTCGCATCGCGCTGCCAGTCCTTGGAGACTTTGACGTGCAAGTCCAGGTAGACCGGAGTGCCCAGAAGCCGCACTATCCCCTGACGCGCCTGACTCCCTATCTCCTTGAGCCGGGCACCGCGCTTCCCGATGATGATGGCCTTCTGCGAGTCACGTTCGACATGGATGCTGACCCGCACGTCGAGCAGTGGCTTGTCCTCGGAGCGCCCTTCTCGGGGGACCATCTCGTCGACCACCACCGCGATGGAGTGCGGGAGCTCGTCCCGGACGCCCTCCAGAGCGGCTTCGCGCACGAGCTCGGCGACCATCACCGCTTCCGGCTCATCGGTCAGTTCGCCACTGGGGTACAGCGGCGGCGAGAAGGGCATCATGGCGATCAGCTCATCGGCCACCGTCTCGACCTGGTACCCCTCCTGGGCGGAGACGGGGATGATCGTGGCGAAGCCCGGATCTTCCCCCGAGCGTTCAGCGAACGCGCTCAGGCCCAGCTGATCGACGGCGACCAGCTGCTCGGCGAGCCTGTCCCTGGAGACCGTGTCTGCCTTGGTCACCAGCGCCACGACGCGCTGTCGCGGCACTTTGGCCAGCTGTTCGGCGATGAACGTGTCTCCGGGGCCGATCTTCTCATCAGCTGGGATGCAGAAGCCGATGACGTCGACCTCGGACAGCGTCTCGATGACGAGGTCATTGAGCCTGCTCCCCAGAAGCGTCCTGGGCCGGTGCAGGCCAGGCGTGTCGACGAGGACCAGCTGTGCCTGCGGCCGATGGACGATCCCGCGGATCGTGTGCCGGGTGGTCTGCGGCTTCGAGGAGGTGATCGCCACCTTCTCCCCCACCAGGGCATTGGTCAGCGTGGACTTCCCAGCATTGGGCCGCCCCACGAAGCTGGCGAACCCTGCACGATAGTTCTCGTCGAACTCAGGGAAATCCGGCATAGCCGGCATCTCCGGGATGTTCTCCCCCTGCGTCCCCTCAGCAGTCATGACGTTCCCTCCCGGCGTGATGCGGCTGAACCGCGATGATGTGATGATGCCATGTCCGCGGCATTTTGCCGGTGCCCAGCGGCGCCGCGAGGCGAGTCCCCCACGTGCCGCATCGCTGCGATCTCCAGCGCTTCGTGCTCGTCAGAAGTGCCCAGTCCGGCTCGGGCTCCGCGGTGGTCCTCAGTTTGCCAGGCCAGGATGTGACTCACTCGATTTCGCCGCCCGGCAAGCCGGTCCGCATGCAGCACCACCGACTGGATCTCGACCTCAGAGCCTGCGATCGGCACCCTGCCCAGTGTCTTGGCCAGCAATCCCCCGACGGTGTCGACCTCGTCTTCGTCGTCGAGGTCCACATCGAAGAGCTCGGCGAAATCGTCCACCGACATCCGGGCGGAGACCCGCATTCTCCCGTCGCCCAGATCCTCAACTTCAGCGGCCTCCGTATCGTACTCATCGACGATCTCGCCGACGATCTCCTCGATCAGGTCCTCCAGCGTCACCATACCTGCCGTCCCGCCATACTCATCGACGACGACGGCCACGTGAGTCGACTCGCGCTGCAGCTCGGTGAGGAATTCCGAGACCGATTTCGACTCCGGAACGTAGCGCACGTCCCGCTGCAGCTCCTCCACACTGACATCGTCGGCGGATCGGCCTGCATACTCTGCAGCAGATGACCCGATCGCCAGCTGGTGCAGGAAGAAGGCGACGTCCTTGAGGTAGACCATCCCGGTGATGTCGTCGGCCGATCCGCGCGTCACCGGGACGCGTGAGTGGCCCGACCTGAGGAACAAGCTCATCACCTGGGGCAGAGTGGCCTCCACGTCGACAGTGACCATATCGGTGCGGGGCACCATCACCGCGCGCACGCGGGTGGCGGAGAGGTCGAAGACTGACTGGATCAGCTCGGCCTCGGAGTCCTCGATGATGTCGGTCTCAGAGGCTCGCGCTACGAACTCACGGAACTCCTCCTCATCGTCGAAG
>DXGD01000247.1 GCA_019114115.1 Candidatus Nesterenkonia stercoripullorum | reverse complement strand
TCTGTGCGGCCACCATCGAGACCACCGGGATCAGCATGATCACTGCGGAATCAGCGATCAGCGGGATACCGATGAGCGAGGAGGCTAGTGCGATGGCCCAAGGCACCTTCTTCTCCGAGAACAGCTTCAGGGCGGACTCGGCGATCTTCAGGGCCGCGCCGCTGAGCTCGAGCAGCTTGCCCAGCACGCAGCCGAAGATCACCAGCAGCCCGACGCTGGCGAGCGTATCCCCGAAGCCCTCGGTGATCAGCTCGATCGTGGACCCACCGCCCATGCCCAGAGCCAGCCCGAGTGCAACGACGACGATGAACAGCGTCGCCACCGGATGCACTTTGAATTTGGCGATGAACAGGACCAGCGCAATGACAGCGGCGAGGAACGCCGAGAGTACATAGACGTCGGAGATAGTGACTCCTCAGGGTAGTGCGGCAGATCAGCAGGTCAGCGGATCGGCTCCAGGAAAGTTCTGGTGGGCAGTGGCGTCGTGGGTCAGGACGAGTTCAGAAATCTCCGAAGGTCAGCAGGTCACCAGCGGCGACGTCGCGGTTGAGCTGCTGATGCGCCGCCCAGTAGAGCGGGGCGATATCGGGGATGTCAGTGCGTTCGCGGGTGATGAGCACCGGATTCACGCCGTCGACGTCGTGGTGGTGACCGCCCATGTGCAGCACCGTCCCGGCCGGCAGGTCGTGCGCGGCGCGCCCGGCGAGCACCGTCTGTGAGGTGGGCATGCGCTCGGAGACGGCACGGCCTTCGGCGGCCGCCGCGATCGTCTGCACTGTCTCCACACCCATGAGGTGGTACGGCAGGTACAGGCAGGCGTAGCTGCCGTCGCGGCTGACGATATGCCCCTTCCCGCGAAGGATCTCCCAGGTGGGCCCATCGGCAGTGCGCACGACGACGAAGACGCCCCCGGCGAAGCTGGCCTCGTCCGGGCGACGCAGTACGCTGAAGACATCGACCGCATTGGATCCGTTCAGCACCCCGCCGTCCTGGCGCAGCGCGTAGATGTCGGCCAGTTCCGCGATCCGTGCCACGGGGTAGTGCATCGACTCGGTGTCGGCGGTCGTTCCGGTCCAGGAGGAGACCACAGCCATCTCGCAGTAGTCCGCGGCGGCCTTGCGGGGAAGCTCGCTGACGAGCTCCGCGCGGCGGGCGAGGGTCGCTGGGACGTCATCGCCCAGGCTCATGTGCTCCGCCAGTTCGGGAACGTGGACCTGCTGGTCGAGGTACTGAACGGTCTCCGTGGCGGGGTCGAAGACGAGGTCGTACTCCCCCGACTTCCCGATCGCGACGACCTCCAGGCCCCAGCCGGCGACGCGCTCGTACCATTCGATGAGGTTGGCGGGCTGATCACCGTGGGCCGGGGTGTAGACCACGCCGGCGCTGCGCGCCTTCTCCGCCAGCTCGACGCCGTTGACCGATTCGACCTCTTTGCTGACCATCACCACATGACGCTCGGCAGACACTGCTGCCTCAGCCGCCGCGAAGCCCGCCTTCGGGCTTCCCGTGGCCTCGACCAGAACGTCATAGGCCTCCGGCACCAGCAGATCAAGCGAGGCGACGACGGCGATCCCGCGGTCACCCACCGCCTGGACCTCCTCCGCCGAGGAGCAGACCCGCAGCGAGGACGCCGAGAAGCCGAGCTCGGTACACATCGACACCACCGCGTCGGTGTCCAAGTCACACAGGACTGCGGGCGTGACCTTGGCAGAGAGCGTGCTCTGGGAGAGCAGCGTGCGGGCAAAACCGCCGGCAGCTCCGGTCAGGGCGAATCGGACTGGTGCGCTAGTACTCACTATCGGCTCTTCTCCTCTGGGGCAATGTGGCGCGACTCTCATCGTCGCCGTATAGAATTAGATCATAGAATCACACTCTAAGCATCTACCAGACCATTTCATAACATTCCTGCTGCAGGGCCTAGGCTCGTACCCGGCCTGGCCACAGCCTGAAGGAGGCGGAGTGATCCCTGATCAGAGGCGGCAGAAGCTGCTCAAGGCCTTGCGTGGGGCGGGGGCTCTGAGCGTCAAGGAACTCTGCGAGCTGCTCGGCGTTTCACACATGACCGTTCGGCGCGATATCGCGACGCTGGAATCGGAGGGGCTCGCGCAGTCCGTCACCGGCGGCGTTCGCCTCCTGCAGTCGATCCGCAGCGAGCCGACGTACTACGACAAATCGGCGACCAACCTCCCCGCTAAACGAGCGATGGCCGCCCTGGTGGCAGAGATGATCACCAATGGGCAGACAGTCTTCCTCGACGCCGGCACCTCGCTGGGCCAGCTCGCGCCTCACCTGGCGGAGACGGAGGATCTGACAGTCGTGACCAACGACCTCACCACGGCCGTGCAGCTGAGCGACCTGGGAAATATCCAGATCTTCCAGGTCGGCGGTCACATCGATCTGCGCAATCGATCCTGTGTGGGTTCCTTCGCTGCCGAGATGCTCTCCCACTTCAACTTCGACCTGGCACTGATCTCGACCAGCTCATGGGATGTGGAACACGGCGTGACGACGCCGTCGGAGTTCAAAGTCGGCGTCAAGCGCACCGCCATGGCCCGCGCCTCGAGGCGGATTCTGGTGGCTGGGTCTGAGAAATTCGGCCTCGTCGGGACGTTCAGCGTGGCCGAGGTGGCGGACTTCGACGCCATCATCACCGACTCCGAGCTCACCGACGACGACGCTCAACGCCTCCGCGAAGCCGGACCCGACCTGCTGCGCGCCGGTGAGTGAATCGGGCCTGAGGGGACTTTTTTGCATGCCGA
>DXGD01000246.1 GCA_019114115.1 Candidatus Nesterenkonia stercoripullorum | reverse complement strand
CCGATCAAGGGCGTCATGCGACTACTGCACTTACTCACCTGACGGACGGTACTAAGCAGATTTCCGGGGGCGTAGCTATGGAGTAACCTCGAATCTCTTGCGGTAATACATACTGAAATTAGAGCACTGATGAAGAAGTGAAGCTACACTTTTTTATTTATCTCAATTGTATTATGTATTCTTGCTGAATTTTATGTACCATTATTCCTTAATGAAAGAATTTTTATCCTGATCTCCCCACACCTGTATTCATTTTTCTCGCATGTGTCGTGTCCGGTCTGAGCTGCCTGCTCGTCGGACTGGGGCGCGTTGACGTCTACCCTAGAGGCGCGGTGGCCTTGCAGGCTGCCGCCGTGGTGCACGCAGTGCTCTGCGCGGTGCTGATTCCTATTACCTTGTCCAGCAGGGGCCCGACATCGGAGGAACCCAGCTTGCCATGCTGGTCGTCGTAGCCACCTATGTCATTCTGCTGTGGATCGTTGGATTCTTCGTCGCAGAGATGCTCCACCGGCGGGAAGAAAGGCACTACCGCCGCCCATTCTCCGCCAGGTGACGGCAGCGCCTCGCAGCGACGGCCCGGTTCAGCGTGAGCGGGCGTCGGAGTTCCGGCCAGCTCTGCGCCCCGAGGCGGCCCTGGGCGACCCGTCGCGCCCGGGACGGGATCGGCCCGATCGATTTCCACCTGATCGGCTTCCCCCCGAACGGCTTCCACCCGGGCCGCTTGCGCCGGAACGGCCCTCGCTCGAGCCGCCCCCACGGGACCCGCGAGCAGCACGTTTGCGCTGGGCGTTCGCGCCCTGAGATGTTCCCTTGGGCTGCTGGTTCTGCTTCGGCTCGGGTTTCACATACGGGGCGGTTGCGCCGACCAGCTCGGTGATCTCCTCGGAGCCCGGCTCGACCGCGGTGATCTGCGTCGAGATAGCGGCCTTGCGCAGCAGCACTTCGGTGTCGCCGCGCTGCTCCGGCAGCATCACAGTCACGACGTCGCCCGAGCTGCCAGCGCGTGCCGTCCGCCCTGACCGGTGAAGATAGGCTTTGTGCTCGGCTGGAGGGTCTACGTGGACCACGAGCTCCACGGAGTCGACGTGCACACCACGTGCGGCGACGTCCGTCGCGCACAGCACATTGACCCCGCCGCTGCCGAATGCCGCGAGGTTGCGGTCACGCTGTGGCTGAGAGAGGTTCCCGTGGAGGTCAACCGCCGGTACTCCTTGCTCCGTCAGCTGCTTGGCCAGCTTCTTCGCCTGGTGCTTCGTCCGAGTGAACAGGATGCGACGGCCGCGGCCCGATGCCAGATCCTTCACGACCTGTTTCTTCTCCTCCTTATCCACTTCAAAGACGTGGTGAGTCATGGCGGAGACGTGCGAGGTCGGCTCGTCGACTGAGTGCAGAATCTCATCGGTGAGGAACTTCTTCACCAGTTTGTCCACGCCGTTGTCCAGCGTGGCGGAGAAGAAGAGGCGCTGGCCGTTCTCCGGCGTCTGTCGCAGAATGCGTGTCACGCCGGGAAGGAAGCCGAGGTCAGCCATATGGTCGGCCTCGTCAAGCACTGTGACTTCCACATCGTCCAAGCGCAGTGCGTCTTGCGAGATGAGGTCCTCCAAGCGGCCCGGGCAGGCGACGACGATGTCGACACCGCGCCGCAGGGCCGAAATCTGCGGTCGAGCGCTGACGCCGCCGAAGATCGTCAGGGTGCTCATGCCGTAGGCCGCAGCAAGCGGCGCCAGCACGGCGTCGATCTGGGTCGCCAGTTCGCGCGTGGGGGAGAGGATGAGAGCCTTGGGCCGGCCTGGCAGATCGGTGCCGCGGCCGTACTTCTCACCCAGCCGCGCGACCAGCGGGATGGAGAAGGCGAGGGTTTTGCCCGAGCCTGTCTTGCCGCGACCCAGGACGTCCCGGCCCTTGAGGGTATCGGGCAGCGTGTCGGTCTGGATCGGGAACGGCGTCGTCTTGCCGTCAGCGTGCAGCACAGTAGTCAGCGTGCTGGGCACGCCAAGGTCAGCGAAAGAAGTTTGCTGGTCAGAGATCATGAAGCCTTACCACGAGAGGGGTCCACGCGGGCCGCAGTCGGATCCCGGCGTGCAGGTCCCGGTGGGGACCCCAAAAGGTATTAGTATACCCTGCACCAGATCATCACGCCGATTCAGCCCTTTTCCGCACCATTCACGCGCAGGAAGGGGCCGCATCAGCCAGGCCACATCCCACCAGAGCGCAGCCCACCAGGCGACAGGCAAGGAGGTCCCATGCGAATCACCGTGACAGAAGGCGACATCACCACCCAGGATGTTGATGCCATCGTCAACGCTGCCAACTCGACATTGCTCGGTGGCGGGGGAGTCGACGGCGCAATCCACGCAGCCGCCGGCCCGGACCTGCTGGCTTCCTGCCGGGCCCTGCGCGACCACGATTGGCCCGACGGCCTTCCTGCCGGCTGCGCGGCGGCCACCCCCGCCGGGCGGCTGCCCGCCGACTACGTCATCCACACTGTGGGCCCGAACAAGAACGCAGGCCAGAACGATCCGGAAGTGCTTGAGTCCTGTTTTCGTCAGAGCATGGAGGTCGCCGTTGCCGTGGGAGCACGGACGATCGCTTTTCCCGCTATCGGCGCCGGGGTCTACGGCTGGGAGGCCTCCGAGGTGGCTGCCGCTGCTCGCCGCGTATTCTCCGCGGATGATCCTGACTGGAGCAGCATCGAGGAAGTGCGTTTCGTCCTCTTCAGCGGCACGGTGCTCGAGGCGTTCGCCGAACTGCGCAGCTGAGCCGGACGCCGCCGCTGCGCTGCGGAACCCCTACGCTGGACGCCGCCGCGCTGTGAAACCCTTAGAATGGCACGGTGACTCCCGAAGAACTCTCCGCAGCAGTAACCCGCGCGCTCGAGCAGGC
>DXGD01000245.1 GCA_019114115.1 Candidatus Nesterenkonia stercoripullorum | reverse complement strand
ACCTCCGCCGTCGGCGACTCCACGGAGTCCCGTGCGCCGGGACGCACGCTGTCACCCAAGTAGTCCACGCTGAACCGGCGTCCCTGACCGGTCAGCTCCGCGGCGTCAGGCAGCCGGATGAGTTCGCCGTCGTAGAGCGCCTCGGACAGCAGTCCGGTCAGTTCCTGATCCACACCGCGGTGAACGCGTCGCAGCTGGTACTCCGGAAGCACCTCGCTGAGCTCGGCGTACATGGAGACCGGTATCTGCTGCTCAGACTCCCGCGCCACCGGATCGGCTGAGACCTGGAACGGCACAGGCGAACCCGATACCGGGTCACCGAGAGCCACGACCTGGTCCGAGCGGGAGATCGCGCTGAGCGCGGCCGGCACGTCGAGGGATTCGGCATCCAGCAGGATGACGGCGTCGAACTTCTTGTCCCTCGGGAACTGCTCCACCAGACCCAGCGGCGAGGTCATCCAGATCGGGATCAGCGGCTGCATCAGCTCACGCCCGGCGGTGGTGAAATCTGCGACGGCGGGCTCGCCGTCGCGGAGCATCCCCCGCAGCTCGGCAGATGCCGCAGGGTGGTTCTCCACCACGGATTTCCAGTTCAGCGCCAAGCGGTGGTTGAGCCGCTGGGCACCCGTCTCGATGTGCGCGGCGTCGGCAGCACGGAATTCGGACTCGGCCCGCCGCAGGTTCTCCCCAGTGGTCATCGCCAAGTAGTCGTCACCAGAGATCATGGCCTCAAGCGCGGACTGCCACCACGCCAGCTCAAGCTCCTCGGTCACCGCCGAGGCAGGGACCTCGCGTGCCGCGAAATCGTCCATGAGCTCCCGGAAGCCCTGTTCGCGCAGCTGATCGGTCAGCAGGGTACGTTCGGGCAGAGTGACGAGGGGATCCTCATCGACGGCGAGTCGCTCGACAGTGTCGATCATCGTCGGCACGGACATATCCGCGAGGTCCAAGTCAGCCGGATCCTGGGGATCCACCGGCCGCAGCACCACGATCAGGCGCTCGATCCGCGACTGCACTTCCGCCATGGTCACGGCCAGCCGGTCGAGGTTCTTCGGCACTTTGGGCAGAGAGTCCTCCTCAGCCCATTCGAGCCACTGCTCGCGCTCAGCCTGCACATCAGCCAGAGAGGAGTGGAGGTCCTGGATGGAGACACCGGAACGCACGTACTCTTTGGCCACGCGCCGGAGCCGGGAACGGGCCATCGAGCTCATCTCGACGTCGTGCTCCCGACGCCACCATCCCGGTGCCGTCGCAGCGATGAGATCGTCCAGCGGCCGCACGTAGACGTCATGGCTGAACTTGCCCAGGCTCTCCTGAACTCGCTGGAAGAGCAGCACCTGGGAGTGCCACTGGCTGAAGCTCTCACCGGGCACCAGGCCCACAGCCTTGCAGGCAGAGGACATCTGCTGGCTGAGCTTCGGCAGTTCCGCCCGGAGCTCCCGGACCAGCTTCAGCGCGTCCCTGGTTTCCTGCCTGTTCGTCAGGCGTGCATTGAACCACGGGCTGTTGCTCGTCTCAGCCGAGAAAGCCCCCAGCTCAGCGGCTCTCTTCAGTTTCACGGCGACCTGCGACCGATCTACCGTGTTGTCCAGAACGGACCGCTTGAGCCGGACCGATGTGGCTGGCGCCGGGTTCAGCGCGGTCAGCGCAGCCAGCGCCTGCATCGCCTCATAGGGGGAGCATTCCCAGCGCGTGCGCTCATGATGGAGCGACTTCACGTGTTCCGTCAGATGATGACGCCGCTCGGTCAGCTTGGCGTGCAGAGTGCCCAGCCGCGGCGGCTCCGCCCGCTCACAGCGGCGGATGGCCCTGATGACCTGGTCTTTCAGCGAGACCGGCGAGAAGGAGGCAGGCACATTGGCCGCCAGGGTCCCCAGCCGCACATCGGAGAGCCGCTGCGAGAATTCCTCCAGCGTATGCGTGCGCTCGGCGATGACCAGGACGTCTTTGCCCTGCCACGCCAGGCCCGCAGCTGCGTTGATGGCGGTCTGCGTCTGCCCGGTACCAGGCGGCGCGGAGACGACGGCGGAGTGGCCTGCGAGCACAGCGTCCAGAACTGCCTGCTGATCAGGATCGGCGTCGGCGACGAGGAACTCGTCCTTGGGGTGACGCTCGTCGAGCGGGTCGACGTCGACCTCGCCCTGGTCGATGGGCGTCGTCGTGCTCAGTGCCTGCAGCAGGGGGCTGTTCAGATCCAGGGCGTTGGGGTTGCCCAAATCCGCGAGGTCAGCGAACGTCGAGACGTAGAGCTGGCGCCACACCTGCAGCGAGTCCAGTGCCGCCGCAGAGGAGCGTGACCGTTCCCCGCTGCTGGCTCCTGCTCGCGTCCGCGCACCCCCGGCAAGGCTCGAGAGCAGGCCGGAGGTCCGGTCCGGGTCGAAGCGCGCCGTCATGTACCCGGCCTCGAGGAACTCCGCTGGGTCGAGCGAGAGTCCATGGCTGTCGCCCATATGCCGCACCAGCGCGGGGTTCAACCGCGCCCCGCCGGTGAACTGCAGCTCGAAGTCCTCTGATCCAGCCCGGGGCCGCAGGCTGATCGGCACCAGCATGACGGGGGCGGTGAACTGCTCCGAACCCGCCGCTGTCATCTCAGCCCAGCTGGCGACACCGGCGGCCAAGAAGCCGACATCGATGCCCCTGTCCTCGGACATCTCCCGGATCTTGGACCGGATGCCCTGGGCCGCGGTCTTGCCTGTGGTGTAGGCAGGAGCTTCATGCAGCAGGGTGGACAGCCGAGTCTTGCGACCGGTGAGCAACTGCATCAGACCTGAGGAATTCGCGTCGGTGAGGTCGATGGCATTGTGCTGGGAAGGAGTGAACTTCAGCATCGTGTCGTTCTCCGTGCCGGAACCCAGTGCCTCGATCCACGAGGTCACCTGGTCCTGCGGCGAAGGCACAGCATCTTCTCGCGACCGGGCATCGCTCACCTCGTCGTCGCGCTCAGCCTCGTCTGACACTGCCTCGTCTGACAGGGGCTCTTCCGACACGGCCTCGCTCGGGCCGGCCGCCGCTGGCACAGCAGAGCTGCGCTCCGGGTCGCCTTGAGCTGCGTCGTGATGCTCAGTGGCGCCCGGCACAGCATCATCCTGCGCAGCCTCATCCTGCGCAGCGTCGCCGTGGACGGCGACGGCGGAGTCGTGGGGGCGATCTTCCGCCGCGTTCTCCGGGGGTGACGAATCCTTGCTCACACTTGACCTTCCAGCCTGCACACGCTTCGAGAGACGATGCTAGATCATTCCCACTCGATAGTCCCAGGGGGCTTCGAGGTGACATCGAGAGTTACTCGGTTGACTTCTTGTACTTCGTTGGTGATCCGGTTCGAGATACGGGCCAGCAGATCATAGGGCAGACGGGACCAATCAGCCGTCATCGCGTCCTCGGAGCTGACCGGCCGCAGGACGATCGGGTGGCCGTAGGTGCGCCCGTCTCCCTGCACACCGACTGACCTCACGTCAGCCAGCAGCACCACCGGCATCTGCCACACCTCGGAGTCGAGTCCCGAAGCCGTCAGCTCGGCCCGGGCGATGGCGTCAGCCCGGCGCAGCACCTCAAGCCGGTCTTCGGTGACCTCGCCGATGATCCGGATGCCCAGCCCCGGCCCGGGGAACGGCTGGCGCTGTACGATCTCCGCCGGCAGGCCCAGCTCGGCGCCGACTGCCCGGACCTCATCCTTGAACAATGCCCGCAGCGGCTCGACGAGCTTGAACTGCATGTCCTCGGGCAGCCCTCCCACGTTGTGGTGGGACTTGATGTTGGCCGCCCCTTCTCCCCCACCGGATTCGACGACGTCGGGGTAGAGCGTTCCCTGCACCAGGAACTCGACCTGCGCGCCTTCGGCAGCGACCTCGTCGAGAACGGCTTTCTCCGCGGCCTCGAAGGCGCGGATGAACTCCCGGCCGATGACCTTGCGCTTCTCCTCCGGGTCGCTGATGCCGGCCAGTGCGCTGATGAAGCGCCCACGCTCATCGGCCACGTGCAGCTTTGCGCCGGTCGCCGCCACGAAGTCACGCTCGACCTGCTCGGCCTCGCCCTCCCGCAGCAGACCATGATCCACGAAAACGCAGGTGAGCTGGTCCCCAATGGCGCGCTGCACCAACGCAGCCGCCACAGCGGAATCCACCCCGCCGGAGAGGGCGCAGATCACGCGCGCCTGCCCCACCTGGCTGCGGATTGCGTCGACCTGCTCCTCGACGATGTTACCGGTGGTCCACTCCGGGGTGAGCCCCGCACCGTCGTAGAGGAAGTTCTCGAGGACGCGCTGTCCCTGCGGGGAATGCCGGACCTCGGGGTGCCACTGCACGCCGAAGAGCTTGCGGGATTCATCCGCGAATGCCGCCACTGGCGCGCCCTCTGAGGAGGCCAGCACCTCGAAGCCCTCAGGTGCGCTGCGCACGGAGTCCGAGTGGGACATCCACGTGGACTGGACGGACTCGGTGCCGTCCAGCAGCGAATGCGGTGCCGTGGTGGAACGGACCTCGGTCTTGCCGTACTCGCGAACCCCGGTGTGAGCGACGTCGCCCCCGAGCGCATGGGCCATGGCCTGGAACCCGTAGCAGATTCCCAGCACTGGCACGCCTGCCTCGAACAGCTCCCGCTCGACGGCCGGGGCCCCTTCGGCGTACACCGAGGCGGGCCCGCCGGAGAGGATGACGGCTGCCGGACCGCGCTGGAGGATCTCCGCGGCCGAGAGCGTATGCGGTACGACCTCGGAGTACACGCGGGCCTCGCGTACGCGCCGCGCGATCAGCTGCGCGTACTGGGCTCCATAGTCGACGACGAGCACGGTCTGTGCAGAAATGTCCGGGCGTTCTGATGCAGGGCTGGAAGTCACCCCACTATCCTAAGGGACTCACCGGGGCCCGTGGTGCTCCGGCAGCACCTAGTCGAGCAGGCCGAAGGGTCAGTACCTGCGGATGGCCTCCGGGTTCGAGGCCATCTCCTGGTGCACCTCACCGGCGATCCGGCGCTCCACCACGAAGCTCAGGAAGGGCACGACGCCGCCGAGCACGATCGTCAGCAGCCGCGTGAGCTTCCAGTTCATCAGGAACCAGAGCCGGAAGCCGGCAAAGATGTAGATCACGTAGATCCAGCCGTGCACGACGGAAACCCAGTAGGAGACAGCCGTCCCGCCAGTCACCGCGCCTTCGGGGTGGAGCCCGAGGGCCTGCGACTCGCCGTCGATCGTGCCGCCGATGTAGAGCTCCAGGCCGAAGCCGTAGTCCGCCACCATCTTGACCACCAGCAGCAGGAGCATGACGCCGGTGACATAGGCGGCGACCTTGTAGAAGGTCAGTGACCCTCTGATCTGCTGGGCTGTGCCATGGAAGCGGCGCTTGGCCGCTGGACGCGGCGGTGCGGGAGGCAGATCCGCCAGGAGTTCGCGATCCTCCTGCGTCAGCGCCTCGTGGTGGGCCTCGTGGTGCGCCTCAGAGCCTGGGGCACCCTGAGGGTTCGTCTCATTCGTCATCGTTCTGCTCTCTCTGCTGCCGGCGAAGAGCCAGCTGCTCACGCTGCCACTGCTCTTGCCACTCACGATCGAGGCGGGCTTCCTCGATCTGCTTCTCATGATCGTCCCGAACCATGCGGTACCAGAGGTAGACGGCGAACCCAGCGAAAACGACCCATTCCAGCGCATAGAACAGGTTGAGCCAGTTCACCTCGGAGCTCTCGGGCTGCGGTCCGACCCAGACCTCTTCCAGGGGGCTCTCCGATGCCGCGGCCCCGAGCGTCTCACCCTGCGAATCCTCGATGTCGAACGCCACGACGAACCCGGAGTAGGTCCGCGCATCCCACGTGTTGGTGAGCTCAGCCGATGACAGGGTGGAGAATACTCCAGCCGGCAGGTCCTGATCGCCCGAAGCGGGCGCCTCGGGAGGAATGAGACGCCCCCGGACCTCCAGCTCCTCGGCGTCAGGAAGCTCGTCGACTGAGTCCAGGGAGTCGGTCCACCCCAGGACCATCGGTATGACCTCACCCTCGGGCGAGTCAGCGACTTCAAAGGCACCCACGATCCAGTACCCGGACACGCCGTCGTGGAGGCGCTCCGCAATGGCCACCTCACTGTCCTCGAGGAAGCTTCCCGACAGGTCGACGATGCGGTCAGCCTCGTAGATCGACATCGACTGACCAGGCTCGTAGATCTCGGTCAATGGCACCGGGGTCTCCGTGATGTCCTGCACCGGGTTTCCCTCGGATTGGGACTCGCCGAACTGCCACGCACTGAGCACCACGAACACGGTCGCCAGGATCAGGGCGAAGACTAAAGCAGCGATCCATTTGGCTTGCAGGGCGGTCTTGAGCACCCATACAGGATACTCGTTGGGCCGAGACCCCCGCGGAACGTGCCGCCTGTATTTCTACCGTGCGTAGAAGATGCGTGGAGACGATGCGCGCGTGGCGGCCCCAGCCCCGTGCCCGATCACGTCATATTTCTGCCTGACCGGGTGGCAGTGCCAGTATGGATTCATGATGCGACTGGATCACGTTTCGTATGCAGTGGGGCCAGATGGCATGGACGCCACGGTGGAGAGGATCTCCGACGCCCTGGGCGTCGCCCGGGTGCGCGGGGGTATTCACCCTCGCTTCGGCACCCGCAATGCCATCATCCCGCTGGCCAAACGGCACTACCTTGAAATCGTGGAGGTCCTGGACCACCCCAGCGCAGACAAGGCGCCCTTCGGCCAGGCCGTGCGGAATCGATCGCAAGTCGGTGGCGGCTGGATGGGCTGGTGCGTCACCGTCGATGACCTGACGCCCTATGAAGAGCGGCTCGGCCGCAAGGCCGTCCCGGGGAACCGGAAGTTTCCCGACGGCAACGAGCTGACCTGGCAGCAAATCGGCATCAAAGGCCTGATCGCGGACCCGCAGGTGCCGTACCTGCTCCGCTGGGACAACGCCTCGGAGGACCTGCACCCTTCACTGGCGTATGCCCCTGAGGCGGCGCTGACCAAGCTCGCCATCGCGGGATCCAGGAGCCGCGTCGCAGATTGGCTTGCGTGCTCGGAGGCCGACCCCTTCGAGGACGTCGAGGTCGAGTGGGTCGCGCCGGCAGGCACTCCCGGCATCATGTCGGTGACGTTCCAGACCCCCCGCGGTGAAGTCACCATCTGAGGTGCCCTGAGCCGACTACGCCGGGGCCATGTCTGAAGCCCGGCAGTGGGCTGCGACCATCCAGACGCCTCCCGGGTAATGTCCAGCTGGACCACCTACGCTGACGCGCACAGTAGCGTTCACCACAGACAGCGTCGCCTCGAGATAGCTAAGATCAATGCCTATGGCACAGCATGCGGCAGGCGGACGGACTGACCGAGGCGAAGGAGTCCTGTTCTGAGACAGCAGCTTTTTCCCCCTGCCCTGGCAGGGCTGATCGGCGGAGCGCGCCTGCTCTATGCCGGGCTGAAGCGCCTTCCACTGCAGAAGAAGGTCGTACTCATCACCCGGCAGCCCAAACGCGTCAGCGAGGATTTCACGGCTCTGAGTGAGGCGATTCATGCCGCCCATCCACGCTATAAAGTCGTCATCCTCAAGCACCAGAAGCTGCGTCCCAGCTATGCCATCCAGGCAGTGCAGGAGATGTACCACCTGGCCACGTGCCATGCGTGCCTGGTGGACGGCTACATCATCCCGGTCAGCGTCCTCTCCCACCGGCCGGGGCTCCCGGTGGGGCAGGTCTGGCACGCCCTGGGTGCTGTGAAGAAGTTCGGCCACGCCACCTCCGGGATGGCCGAAGGGACTGACCCTGCTGTCGCCGCGGTCATGCAGATGCATCAGAACTACACGTTCATCGCTGCCAGCGGAGACGTCCCAGCGGGGATCTACCAGGAGGCCTTCGGCGTCGCCCGCGAGACGATCGAGCCGCTGGGAATGCCGCGCGTCGACTCGATCCTCAACCCCGCAGTTCGCGCCCAGCGGCGCCGCGCCGTCCTTCGCGCCTTCCCTCAGCTGTCGCAGGGGAAGGTGGTGCTCTATGCGCCGACATTTCGCCGGGGCCATCAGGTGCACTATCACCAGCTGAGCGATGCCTTCCCGCACGGTGAGAGCCATCTGGTGGTGCTGCCCCACCCCAGCGACAAATCCGCGATACCGGAGGACACTCCGATGATCGTCGGCGACTCGTTCGGGCCCCTGGACTGGCTCAGCGTCGCCGACGTCGTGATCACGGACTACTCGGCCATCACCTACGAAGCAGCCCTCCACGATGTCCCGCTGGTGTTCTGGCCCTATGACCTGGATCTCTATGAGGAAGCCCGAGGGCTCGCCCTGGATTATGCGCAGGAGATGCCCGGCCCGGTCGTCACCAGCGCGGAAGAAGCCGTCGACCAGGCGATTTCTGCCTCCTCACCCGATTACCGGGCGTTCCGAGCACGCCACCTGAACTACGTCACCGATCAGGAGGGCAACCTCCCTGAGCATCCGCCGCAGTGCACACAGCGCATCATCGCGCGGCTCAACCTGAGCTGAGAATCGCCTTCAGCCAGCAGATCTGACACGATACACGCACTGCAGACGCACCCAAGGGAGTTGAATGAGGCTGTCGACCACTGTCCGCAAGGGCATCACCACAGCTGCCGAAGTCGCACGGCAGTCCTCCGTGCTCCGCAAGGGGTGGCTCACCGCGCTGAGCGCCCAGCGCCGGGCGCTGCGGGCCGTCTCGGCAGGTGTCCCTGTCCGCCCCAAGCGCGTCATGTTCGAAAGCTACGGCGGCCGCTCCTACGCCTGCTCCCCCAAGGCGCTGTACAAGGAGATGATGCAGGATCCCGACTACGCGGACTATGAATTCATCTGGGCATTCCGCTCTCCGGAGAATCACGCCTGGCTGGCCGACCGGGATTCCACGCACCGCACCCGTATCGTGAAATGGCGCACCCTCGCGTACTACCGTGCGTATTTCTCCTCCCGAGTATGGATCGTGAACGCCCTGCTGCCCCTGGAGCTGCCGAAGAAGCCGTCTCAGTTCATGGTGCAGACCTGGCATGGATCCCCGCTGAAGCGCCTGCGCACCGATATCGTCACGACGACGAGCCATGCCAATGCGGACTACCGGGAGATCGTCCGGCGCAATGCGCTCGATGTGAGCCGCTGGGATGTGCTGCTCTCCCCCTCCTCCTTCACCAGCTCTGCTTTCGCCTCCGCCTTTGACCTCCGGGCGCTGGGGAAAGTGAACATCCTCGCCGAAACCGGATACCCGCGGAACACCTCGCTGTTCCGGATGAACCCAGAACGCATTGCGGCGATACGCCAGAAGATCGGCGTCCCGGACGGGAAGAAGGCGATTCTCTATACGCCGACGTGGCGCGAACACCAGTACCGCTTTGACCTCGGGTACGTCTATGACTCCCCGCTGGATTTCGCCCAGCTGCGCGAGCTGCTCGGCGACGAGTACGTCATCCTCTTCCGCGGCCACTATCAGTCCGCAACGCAGATGGGCTTCGAGGGAGCCGAGGACTTCGTCCTCGACGTCTCCTCGGTGCGCAATGTCAACAGCCTCTACGCCATCTCCGAGATGCTCATCACGGACTACTCCAGCACGTTCTTCGACTTCATGCTGCTGGACCGCCCAGTGCTGTTCTACATGCACGACGCCGACTTCTACGCCAAGGATCTCCGGGGGTTCTACCTCGACATGAGCGAGCTGCCCGGGGACG
>DXGD01000244.1 GCA_019114115.1 Candidatus Nesterenkonia stercoripullorum | reverse complement strand
GGTTGCGTCTTGTGAGGGGTGTCCCGGATTTACAGAGGATGTACCGAAGCTGCGTGAGCTCAAAAGGTACTGGAGTGCGTTTAAGGTCGAAGATGTAGCCACGACTCCACATGAGTCCGAGAACTTCCAATACGAAGTTGGATACTCGTTCACCGTTCCCGCACACGAGCGACCGAATATGAAGACCGGCGAGCTAGAAGAGTACGACCCCGTTGAATATACCCTGATTGGCGGGATGGAATGGACTCAAAAGGGGTGGATGGTTGGGGGGCTCAAGGGGGAATGGGGGCCCGATGTTCATAGTCGCACGGTGGAGTGAGCGGGTGCGATGTGCGGCGACCATTGTTTTGGTCGCGATCTTCACCCTCCTGTGCTCTGGGAGTATCGCATACGCTGGTCAAGAGACGTCTGGATCCTTGGATGATTCTGGCGTTGGGGCCAGTTCCGAAACGGCACACGAAGTTCCCGTTAATCCAAAAGGAGGGAATGGCGGTGGAGACTCTGACGGGATAGGTGAACCCGGCAAGGGTGGTGCGCCGACGGCTGTGCCGTCAGAGCCGCCGCCTCGGTTCTATGACTTGCTGCGTCGAGTGGAAAATGAGCCTCGGTGGAACTGCACGCTGCCCGAAGGGGAGAAGAGTCCTACTACCGGGGTGTGCCGTGCTGATCGCTCGGTGTGTAATTCAGGGCCGAGCTACAGCATCAACTCGGGAGAGATCCTTGCTGTACCGGGGTCGGGCTCGCGGGGCAATCCGGGCGACGTCACGTACGAGTCGATTACGCGGGACACGCAGACCGGAACTGATTCGAGCAATGGTTTCAGGTGCCGCCAGCCACTGGACTCGGCGCCCCGTGGCAACGCCGGCGCTGCACCTGCTGGGGAGTCGGCACCCGAACCGGTGGTGATCATCGTGACCCAGAGCGACTTCGCGAAGCTGCCGGTGAAGCCGTCCGTGGCCAGTGCTGGGCCGGAGCGAGGGTGGCTGCCGGCCGGGATGGTCAATGTCCTCCACGCAGAGTCGGAGGCGCAGACCCTTCAGACCGAGCTGCTCGGCACGCCGGTGGCGGTGCGGGCGATTCCGACTTCGTATCACTGGGATCTCGGCGACGGGAACACGATCACCACGAGCAAGCCGGGCAAGCCGTACCCGTCGGAGGAGGTGTCGGCGATGTACTCGGGCGAGGGCTGGTACGACGTCACGCTGACGACGACATTCGCCGGCCAGTTCTCAGTGGATGGCGGGGAGTGGCAGGACATCGACGGGACGATCGAGGTGGCCTCCGAACCGATCGCGCTTTACTCGAAGTCGCTCGAGTCCCGTCTCGTGAACGGTGACATTCCCGTCGACGAGGACGAGGATCCGTGGGTGCCGGAGCGTACTCCGGAGACCGAAGGCGCCAAGGATCCCGACGCGCGGCACCGGGAGATCTGAGGTCGCGTTAGAAGCGTGCGCGGTGGTCGCTGACTCGAGTGTGGCGTTCGTCGAGGCGGAAGCGCGAGGTGGTCGTCGGCGGAGGGGCGCCTCGACCATGCGCATGTTCGCATCGTGAGCCGCCCCGAGCGGCCTGCGTGACGGTGCTAACGTGATCATCGTGCGTGGATCGCTGCTCCTGCTTAGACGCCGCGACGGGTCCTGAACCGCCGGGAACCTGTCGCGGCTGACGTGCTGTCCGGCGACCGGCAAACCCAGCGAGAAGGACCTGAAGATGACTGACTCCACGAGCACCGCAAACACCGCAACCGTCGCCGCCGAGGCCGACCCCGCGACCCCTGTCGTCGGCAGCACGGGCGACGCGCCCCAGCAGCCCTCGGGGATGCCGACCCACAAGTACCTGCCCTTCCATGAGCAGATCCGGGTCGAGCTCCCCGACCGCACCTGGCCCAGCCGCCGCATCACCCGCGCTCCCCGCTGGTGCGCGGTCGACCTGCGCGACGGCAACCAGGCCCTCATCGATCCCATGAACTCCGAGCGCAAGCTGCGCATGTTCGAGCTCCTGGTGAAGATGGGCTACAAGGAGATCGAGGTCGGCTTCCCGTCGGCCTCCAAGACGGACTACGACTTCGTGCGCACCCTCATCGAGGAGGACCGCATCCCCGAGGACGTGTCGATCCAGGTCCTCACCCAGTCCCGCGAGCACCTCATCGAGCGCACCTACCAGGCGATCTCGGGCGCCAAGCGCGCCGTCGTCCACCTCTACAACTCCACCTCGGTCGTGCAGCGCGACGTCGTCTTCCGCGCCGACGAGGACGCCGTGCTCGACATCGCCGTGCAGGGCGCGCTGCTGTGCAAGAAGTACGAGGAGACGATCCCGGACACGGCCGTCACCTACCAGTACTCCCCGGAGTCCTACACGGGCACCGAGCTCGAGTACGCCCTGCGTGTGTGCAACTCCGTCATCGACGTCATCAAGCCCACGCCGCAGAACAAGATGATCATCAACCTGCCGGCGACCGTCGAGATGGCGACCCCGAACGTCTATGCCGACTCGATCGAGTGGATGCACCGCCACCTCGATCGCCGCGACTCGATCGTGCTGTCCCTGCACCCCCACAACGACCGCGGCACCGGCGTGGCCGCCGCCGAGCTCGGCTACCTGGCCGGTGCCGACCGCATCGAGGGCTGCCTGTTCGGCAACGGCGAGCGCACCGGCAACGTCGACCTCGTGACGCTGGGCCTGAACCTGTTCAGCCAGGGCATCGACCCGCAGATCGACTTCTCCGACCTCGACGAGGTGCGCCGCACCGTCGAGCACTGCAACCAGATGCCCGTCCCCGAGCGCAGCCCCTACGGCGGCGACCTCGTGTTCACCGCCTTCTCCGGCTCCCACCAGGACGCCATCAAGAAGGGCCTCGAGCGCATGGAGGCCGACGCCGAGAAGGTCGGCAAGACGGTCGACGACATGGTCTGGCGCGTGCCCTACCTGCCCGTCGACCCCAAGGACCTCGGCCGCTCCTACGAGGCCGTGATCCGCGTGAACTCGCAGTCCGGCAAGGGCGGCATGGCCTACCTGCTGCGCACCGAGCACGGCCTGGACCTCCCGCGCCGCCTGCAGATCGAGTTCTCCGGCATCGTCCAGCAGAAGACCGACTCCGACGGCGGCGAGGTCAGCCCCGAGTCGCTGTGGGACGCGTTCACCGACGAGTACCTGCCGGCGACCGACGACTCGCGACGCTGGGGCCGCTACAGCTTCCGCGACGTGCGCCAGGAGTCTGCGGGCAACGGCGCCGACCGCATCACCGTCACCCTCGTCGTCGACGGCGAGGAGCACGAGATCACCGGTATCGGCAACGG
>DXGD01000243.1 GCA_019114115.1 Candidatus Nesterenkonia stercoripullorum | reverse complement strand
GGATCGGCGAAGAAGCCATAGAGCGTGGCCAGGGCGATGATCGAGGGGAACAGCGCCAGGAAACCGAAGAAGGCGACGCCGGCGCCGAGCAGCGGCACCTGATCAGCCTTCGCCTCGGCCAGGCCGCGCTTGAAGACCTGGAACCAGCCCTTCGGCGGAATCTCCTGCGGCGCCTGGGCCTGAGCCCCCGGAACACCGGCGGATCGTGCGTTCATCCGCCGTTCCCCCGAGCGTCCTGGACGTTCTGCGCGGAGTCCTTCGCCTGGGACTGCACATCCTGCGCCAGTGACTCGCCGTCGTCTTTGACGTTCTGGGCGGCGTCGGTAGCCGCAGACTTCACGTTCTGGGCCGCCTGCTGCGCGGGTTCGCGCAGATTGTCGCCGACCTGTTGGGCGACCTCGCGGGCATGCTCCTTCAGCGGCCGCGCCGCGTCCTGCAGCTGCGCGACGGCGTCGCGCTCCTGCTTCGAGGCGGGGATGAGCGAGGAGACCAGCAGCCCGGCACCAAAGGCGATGACGCCTGCCGCCAGCGGATTGCCGCGGGTCTTCTGCTTCGTGCGCTCTGGAGCCGAAGAGACAGCGTCCTCTACGGTGGCCGTGGCGCGGGAGGCCGCGTCTTGGGCGTCGCGGGCGAGGTCCTCTGGGCCTTTACCGTCAGGGCGCTCATCGGAGCCCATGACGCGCCCCGTGAAGGAGCGGGCGGCGTCTTTGAACTTCGAGACCTGCCGTGAGCCGATGTTCTTAGGATTGGCCGTCTCACTGAGCATATCGACGTCGTCGCTGAGTTGAGCTCTGGTGCGCTCTATGTCAGCACGGACCTGATCAGGATCGTTGCTTGCACTCATGATCTGTTGCCTTCCTGGCGTCCGGTGAGGGCGCTCGGGACGTCCTTCAGTGTTTCGGTGGTCTGCTGCAGCGCTCGGATGCGCTCGAACTCCTTCTTCCCGACCAGTGCCAGGATCCCCGCGATGACCGCCCAGGCCACAGCGACCACCAGTGCTGACCATGTCAGCCCGATGCTCAGGCCCAGGCCCCACCAGGCGCAGACCGAGAGGAAGACCAGGAACAGCAGTCCTGCCACACCCGCGCCGACGAGCATCCCGATGCCCTTGCCGGCGCGTGTGCCGGCCTGTTTCACCTCCGCCTTGGCCAGTGCGATCTCTTGGTTCATCAGCGTGGAGAGGTTCGAGGTGACATCGCTCAGGAGCTGGCCGATGCTGCGTCCGTCTGGTGATTCCAATACGGGGCGCCGCTGCGCGTCGGGGCGGTGGTGAGCAGAATCGGCGCGGGAGTCGCCGGATTCAGGTTCGGCCGGGGGGTTCACTGCTGCCCCCGATCCTGCTCGCCAGCGCCTGCCGCTCCACGGCCCAGCCGTCCCGCGAGGACGCCCGCGGCACCGCAGAGTGCGAGAAACGCGACCGGGCGACGGCGAGCGAACGACTGGACCTCGCCCAGCACGTCCCGAGGCTCACGATCCTCGAGCCAGCGGGAGAGCTGCCCGGCCCGCTGAGCGCCCTGCTGGGCAAGCTCCGTCATGGGGCCCGGCTCCTGGCTCCCGGCGCTCATCCCATCGAGCTCCTTCGAGATCGCGCCGAGGCTGTGCGCCGCCCGGTTCTGCTGGGCACCGGCCTGTGACTCCAGCTCGGAGCTCACAGTATCGAGAAGACCTCGGGCCTGCTGCTTGGTCTCGGCGGCGACCCGGCCGGCTTCCCGCTGACCGGAGTCCGCGAGTTTCCGTCCGGCCTCGGTGGTGGCTTCCGCGACGTCGGCGGCTTCCTGCTTGGCGGCCTCAGTGGTTGAGGAATCCTCCGTAGAGGTCTGGCCTGTGGGGGAGCCAGCCTCGAATGCTGGAGGTCCTGTGGTCGGCGCGGGGTCCGTCGACATGCGGGCCGGGCGTTGGAAGGTCGGCACGGGCGCTACCGGCTGTTGGGGCGCGGCCGTGCCCGGCGTGGGAGCGGAGCTCTCCGTGCCGGATGTGACCGGTAGTGCCTGCCCGGGCTGCGGTGCCGCCTGGGGTTGTGACGCTGCGGTCCGGTGAGGCGCACCGTATTCGTTCGATTGACTCGTCATATCCCACCTTCTCGGCTATAGACAGCGCATCCATCGGGTGAGGCGCTGGGCTTACGGCATAAGCTAGCATGGACTTACACTGTAAGCGCAAGGCTTTTTTGGGAGATTCTGAGATTTCCCGTATCCGAGTAGAATGCGGGCGGTGGGCGGAGCAACTTCAGCCACGACGAGTCCTCCAGTCCCACTCGAGCATGGGAGCCCATGGATGGGCTTTCACTTCTCCGCAGCCGGAGCGCTCCGAGAGACCGGCGTGGCACCAGATTCATCCGCGCAACACCCCATGTCTTCGGTGAGGACCTCGGGCGTGAGCGGTGGGTGAGTTGAGCTGGCGGGGTTCTCCCGAGAGGACAGGCGACCGCCAGTTCGATACCGCACGGCGGAATCTGCGGTGGAGATGTCCGAGGTCATCTCCACCGTGAGCATCCCAAACGCGAAGTG
>DXGD01000242.1 GCA_019114115.1 Candidatus Nesterenkonia stercoripullorum | reverse complement strand
ATGCATTCCCATCGCCTACGACATTGAGTACGGTCCCAGCGATATCATCACCGATGGTGTGGACGGATTCCTCGTTCCGCCCGGCGACATTGATGCCCTGGCCGAGGCCATCACCCGTTTTCTTGCGATGGATAGGGCCAAAGTCGTCCGTATGCGAGAGGCGGCTATCGCGCGCGCCCAAGACTTCAGCGCCGAAAAGATCGTCCAGCGCTGGGGCGCGGCGATTGCGGAGGCTATGGCGGCACATCGTATGAAAGCCGGATCTGTCGAGCCGGAAATGTCCGCGCGGCTGCATTCTGTCTCGGCAGACGGGGGCGAGGCCGAATTGACTGTGGTGCTCGGCGGAGCTGAGCTCACTGCGCCTGCCTGGGCGAAGCTGGCCTGGGTGGGTCGGAAGAAGGACGTCTATGGACGCAGTCAAGCCTCCGTGGAAGGCTTCGGGGGCCTCATCACGGTGACCGGACGCGTGAACGCTCATGACCTGGCGCTCGGGGAGTCGGGGTATGCCGACGTATTCGTCGACACTAGGGCGAGCGGCGTCCCCACTCGGACCCGCATAGTGGCGAAGTCGCTGAGTGAGCCGGTAAGTTTCGGTGATAAGGAACTCTACGCCACCAAACACGGGAATCTGAGTGTTCGGCAGCAGAACTCCGATGGGCTGGACATCGTGCCGAATAGGCAATAGATGGGCCGTGCCCCCTCCTTCAATCGAGAGGGCAGGGCCCATCTTCCTGCCGTGTCACTGCTCGGCGTAGTCGATGACGACTCGGCCGTCGATCTTGCCGTGGTGCATCTCATCGAGGATGGCGTTGATATCGTCCAGCGGCCGCTTGGAGTACGTCGGGTGGATGAGACCGCGGGCGTAGAAGTCCAGCGCCTCTTCCATGTCCTGCCGGGTGCCGACGATCGAGCCGCGGATGGTCAGGCCCTTGAGCACGATGTCGAAGATCGGGGCCGGGAACTCGCCTGGAGGCAGACCGTTGAAGACGATCGTGCCGCCGCGGCGGGCCATGCCGATGGCCTGGCCGAAGGCGCTGGGATGCACTGCGGTCACCAGCACGCCGTGCGCTCCGCCGATCTTCTCCTGGATCTCGTTGGCGGGATCGGCTCCCTTGGCGTTCAGCGTGATCTCGGCACCGTGCTGGGACGCCAGGTTCAGCTTGTCATCGGCGATATCGATGGCGATGACCCGCATGCCCATCGCGACGGCATATTGCACGGCGATGTGGCCCAGGCCGCCGATCCCGGAGATCGCCACCCACTGGCCCGGCCGGACCTCCGTCTGCTTCAGCGCTTTGTACACTGTCACGCCTGCGCACAGCACCGGAGCGATCTCGTGCGGATCGGAGCCTTCCGGGATCGGGGCGGCGAACCGCGCGTCGACCAGCATGTACTCGCCGAACGAGCCGTCGGTACTGTATCCGCCGTTGGTCTGCTGCTCGCACAGCGTCTCCCAGCCGGTCCGGCAGTGCTCACAGTTCCCGCAGGCGCTCCACAGCCAGGCGTTGCCCACTGTCTGCCCGACTTCGAGGGAGGTGACGCCTTCGCCCAGTTTCTCCACGATGCCGACGCCTTCGTGGCCGGGGACGAAAGGGGGAGAGGGCTTGATCGGCCAGTCGCCGTCCTTGGCATGCAGGTCGGTGTGGCAGACGCCGGTGGCGATCAGCTTCACCAGCGCCTGGCCCGGCCCTGGCTCTGGGGTGGGGTACTCGGTGACGTCGAGATCGGCCCCAAAGTCTCGAACGACAGCTGCTGTCATGGTTGACATTGTTACTCCTTTGTCACAGGTGAAAACCGGTACCTATGACGGTAATCACACTGGGGTTGCGCGGGGGTTGCACCTGCGGCCACGTTGGCCCCCTCACCTGCGGCGACTTTATGTCCCCATGTGACCTCGCCGGATCACTGACCCCGGAGTTTCTCCTAGCATGCACAGGAGCACGTCGTTTCCCCGCGCATCAAGGAGAGCTGGTATGAGCACGCGTACTGCAGAGTTTGACGGCATCGATGCTGAGGGGCTGGAGCGTCTCTCCGCCAAGAACAAGCAGAACCCCAGCCACGGCCACAAGGTCGTGAAGTCGCGGACCGTGGCCGAGTCCGGATTCCGGAACCAGAACTACGTGCGCGAGCACCAGCCCTTCCTCATCTCGGAGCCTCCGCAGCTGCTGGGCGACGACGAAGCTCCCAACCCCACGGAGATCGCACTGGGTGCCCTGGGCTCCTGCGTCTCCGTGGGCCTGGTGGCCAATGCCACCGCACGCGAAGTGGCCCTGAGCAGAGTCGAGGTGAACGTCGAAGGCGACATCGACATATCTGCCACCTGGGGAGTCGGCGATCTGGACCCGGAGAAACGGCTCGGAGTCCACACCATTCGGATCCACGTGACGCTGGAGGGCGACGCCGACGAGGCCACCCTCCAGGAGATCACCGACAATGCCGTGAAATGGTCGCCCGTGGTGAACACGTTCACCCGCTCGGCTGCCCTCGAGACCACGCTCAACGACGGCGGCCGCTCCACGGAGTGAGCCAGTCGCTGAGGCCCCTGCCAGCTGAGAAGGGACGTCCGACGACGTGACGAGACCACCTGCGACTGCGGCACACCACCCACCCTGCACCGACGAGGGACTGCTGGTTCCAGTGAGCATCCCTGAGGAAGTGCTGGACTGGGCCGCGACCTCTGCTGCGGAGGTCGACGCCGGCCGTGCACACCCTCGTGATCTCTTCCCGGTTCTGGCGGAGGCCGGGCTCATCGCGCTGGGCGCGCCGGCCAATCGCGACGCCGGCTTGGCCCAGCAGGCGGCAGTGGTAGAGGCCCTGGCCAGGCGCTCGCTGAGTACGGCTTTCGCGCTGTGGGGGCACCGGATGAGCATCGAATACCTGGCGACCGCCGGCACCGACTATGCGGATGCGCTGCTTGGCGAGCTGCGCTCGGGTCATACCCCTGGGGTGTCCGGGATGGCCTCCGGGTTCAAGAACTTCGTCGGCGCTGGGGATCTGGACCTGAGCCTGGAGCGAGATGGTGCCGGCGGCTACCGGCTGTCCGGGAGCCTGCCCTGGGCCTCGAACCTGTACTCGGACGCCGTCGTGATCTCTGCGGCCTATGCGCCGGAGGACACTGCCGACGACGCCGGCGAGCGTCAGCGTGTGATCGTCGCCTTCCGGCTCGCGCAGGAGGGCGTGACCGTCGGCCGGGATCTGAACCTCTTGGCGCTGCAGGGCACGGTGTCGACGTACGTGACGCTGGACAGCGTGGCCATCACCGAAGAGCAAGTTCTGAGCTGGGCATTCCGAGATTTCTTGCGTCAGTGCCGGCCGTCCTTCGCGATTCTGCAGACCAGTTTCTGCCTCGGACTCGCTACGGAGAGTCACGCGCGGACCGAGCAGAAGCTCACCGGGGTCAACGCGGTCTTCGCGGAAGACCATCAGGATCTGGGCCGCAGGCTCTCCAGCGCCAGGCAGCGGGTATGTGACTACGCGCAGCTGGTGGGAGGGGAGCAGTGCTCTGCGCAGGATGTCCTCTCGCTCCGGCTGACCTCCGGCAGGCTCGCCACGGAATCGGCGGCGCTGGAGGTGAAAACGGCTGGCGGCAAGGCCTATATCGTCGACTCCGACGTCAACCGTCGGTACCGGGAGGCGACGTTCATCCCGGTCCAGTCCCCCTCCGAGGCGCAGCTGCGCTGGGAACTCTCTGAGGGACGCTAGGCGATGGTGCCTTCGAGCAGGCACAGGGCGGCACGTGAGACGTCGGGACATGGGCGGCCTGTCCTCACGCGACGGAGCCTGCTGCAGCTAGGTGCCGGTGCCTCGGCCGTGGGGATGCTGGCGGCTTGCGCCCCTGCTTCCGGAAGCTCGGGCGGGCCGGCGTCGATCGAGGTCGAGCCCAGCCTCCCAGCGCCGGAGGGCGTGGAGCAGCCGGAGATCACGATCGGATTCGTGCCGATCACCTGCGGCTCGCCGATCGTCAGCGCTGCCGCGCTCGGCCTCTACGAGCAGTACGGCCTCAACGTCACCCTCCGGCGGTTCACCGGATGGGCCGAACTGTGGATCGCGTTCGTCGCCGGTGAGCTCGACGCCACGCACATGCTGGCGCCGATGCCGCTGGCCATCCATCACCACTTCGCCTCCGGTCAGCGCGATATCCGGCTTCCGTATGTCACGAACACCAACGGCAACGGGATCACGGTCTCGAAGGAGCTGATGGGGATCGTTGAAGGGCCTGAGGACTTCGACGGCCTGCGCCTGGGGCTGCCCTTCGACTACTCGGTGCACAACCTGCTCGCGCGGGACTACCTGGCCTCCGGTGGGCTTGACCCTGACGCGGACGTGGACCTGCGCATCATGCGCCCGGCCGATATGGTCACCGCGCTGGCAGTGGGGGAGATCGATGCCTTCTGCCTCCCCGACCAGTTCACCCAGCGTGCCGTGGCGGAGGACGCCGGATTCATCCTCACGCTGACCAAAGAGCTCTGGGAGGACCACCCCTGCTGCAGCTTCGCCGTCGCCGACGACTTCGCCTCCGCCAATCCGCAGACCTACCAGGCGCTGCTGCGGGCGATCGGCGATACCGCGAAGTGGATCGACGATCCGAACCACCGGGCTGATACGGCGGAGCAGATGGCCCAGCCCGCCTATCTGGACCTGCCGCAGCCGGTGCTGACCTCGGTCCTCACCGGAGAGTTCGACGACGGCGCCGGCGGGCAGCACAGCGTCCCGGACCGCATCGGATTCCAGCCCTACCCCCATCGCTCCTACGCGGTGTGGATGCTCTACGCCATGCAGCGCTGGGGACTCGCCGAGGGTATGAGCCTCTCCACCAGCGCTGAGCTCTTCGCCGCGGCCGACGACGTCCTGGATGCTGAATCGGCGTCGTCAGTGCTCTCCCAGCTGGAACTGAACACTGAAGAGCGCGCGAAGGAGACCGTGCTCGGAGAGACATTCGACCCCCATGACCCTTCGCAGTGGATCGAGCAGGTGACGCGATGAGCAGTGACGCACGTGGAACCACGGTGGCCGGTGGGTCCACCGGGCCCAGCGACGCCAGGGAGGCCTCGCCTCCGGTGCAGAATCAGCGCCCTGAGCGCCGCGGCGTCTTCCGGTGGAAAACGGCAGGGCTCTCGGTGGCTCTGCTGGCGGCCCTGATCGCCATCTGGCACCTGGCGGCAGCGGGCTTCGACGACGGCGGACTCGCGCCGACCCCGGCAGCCAGCTGGACACGGCTGGTGGAGGTGCTGTCCACGGCGTTCGTCTACGACCCGCCGAACAACGTCGGCATCGTCTTCCACCTGCTGGCTTCCTTGCAGCGGGTGCTTCTGGGCTTCGGGCTGGCCGCAGTGGTCGCTGTGCCGCTGGGACTGCTGCTGGGCACCAACCGGATGATCAACGACGCGCTGGATCCGGTCATCCAGGTGCTCCGTCCGGTCTCGCCGCTGGCCTGGCTGCCGATCGGGCTGGCCGTGCTCCGGGACTCCGAGGCGACAGCGGTCTTCGTGATCTTCATGGCCTCGCTGTGGCTGATCCTCATCAACACTGTCGACGGCGTGCGCCGGGTCGATCCGCTCTACCTGGACCTGGCCAGGACCCTGGAAGCGACCTCGTTCAACCGGACCCTGCGGGTGCTGCTGCCAGCCACGCTGCCCTCGATCGTCACCGGACTGCGTACGTCGCTGTCCACGGCCTGGCTGGTGATCATCGCGGCCGAGATGATCGTGGGCAGTCGGGGGATGGGCCACTTCGTATGGAACGAGTGGAACGCCATGAACATCAACTCGATCGTCGTCGCCATCCTCATCATCGGTGCTGTGGGGTTCGCGCTGGACCGCTCGATCGCCCAACTGCACCGACTCACGCCTGCGGGCTGACCCTCCGACGCTTAGGACATCGACTATGACCCTGCTGACAGAGCACAGCACGCATACCCAGACGCCGCCCGCGCTCGCGGTGAACCGGGTGAGCAAAGGATTTCGCCGTGGCCGGCGTGGATTCCAGCAGGTCCTGGGGGAGACCACGTTCAGCATCGAACAGGGCGAGTTCGTCGCGATCATCGGGCCCTCCGGCTCCGGAAAGTCGACCCTGCTGAAGCTGTTGGCGGGCCTGGAGCAGCCGGACACTGGCAGCATCGTCCTGGCTGGAGACCCCATCACCCGGCCGAGCCGCCGGCTCGGCGTGGTCTTCCAGCAGCACGTGCTGCTGCCTTGGCTCACGGCCCGGCAGAACGTCCTGTTCGCGCTGGATGCCGACGGGAAGTCGAGCCGTTCAGCTCAGTCGAAGGGGGAGCTTGCGGACAAATGGCTGGACTTGGTGCACCTGGAAGCGGCGAAGGACGTCAAGCCCGCGCAGCTTTCCGGAGGCATGCAGCAACGCGTGGGCATCGCCAGGGCGTTCGCCCTGGAGTCGGAGGTCCTGCTCCTGGACGAGCCCCTGGCGGCCCTCGACGCGCTCACCCGGTATTCCCTGCAGCTGCAGCTGCTGCACCTTTCCGAGCAGGAGAAGCGGACGTTCGTCCTGGTCACTCACGATGTGGACGAGGCTCTGCTCCTTTCGGACCGGATCCTTGTCCTCTCGCAAGGACCCCAGGCGCGCGTCCAGGAGGAGCTCCAGGTGCCGTTCGACCGCCCCCGCGATCGAGACGCCATCGAGGCAAGTGAGGAGTACAGGGCCCTCCGACGGCAGCTGCTCGATTCGCTGACTTCGGAACAGAGCGCCTGAGCTGCTGGGTCCCAAGTCTGTCGATGAGCGGCCGGCCCCGCTCCTCCGTCTGGGTGAAGCCCGGTCACGCGGACGTGTTCGTTGACTCCTGGGCCGGTGGGCACCCGGTCAGGGCTCGGATCTCGGCGAAAGTCCTGCGAGAGCCGGTCAGCCTGGGG
>DXGD01000241.1 GCA_019114115.1 Candidatus Nesterenkonia stercoripullorum | reverse complement strand
ATATTCCCTGGCGTGCTGAAATCTTTGCTCGGCATGGCAACGGCATGAGAACGACCCTGTCTCCAGCAGCCTGCATGCCGGCTGACAACTCCCGCCGGACCGCGTAGCCTGAAAGACGCAGAAGATTGTCAACAATCCGCACGTTTCCGAGGAGCCTCCGCGCGGGAGCCGCAGCCAGCCAGCCTATCGCCGCTGGCAGGGCCTGCGTGAAACAGGTGACTCGGCAGCGTGCACGGTAAGGAGCATGAGATGGCGAACCTGTCACCCGTCCTGAAACAGGCCACCTCGGTGGTGGCTACGCGAGGCGAAGGGGTCTACCTCTACGATGAATCCGGCCACAGGCACCTCGATTTCACCGCCGGCATCGGGGTGACCAGCACGGGGCACTGCCATCCCAGGGTCGTCGAAGCCGCGCAGCAGCAAGTGGGACAGCTCATCCACGGCCAGTACACCACGATCATGCACGAGCCCCTCATCCGGCTGACGGAACAGCTCGGGGATGTGCTGCCACAGGGCCTGACATCGCTGTTCTTCTCCAATTCAGGGTCCGAGGCGGCCGAGGCCGCGCTGCGCCTGGCGCGCCAGGCCACCGGCCGGCCCAATATCGTCGTCTTCCAGGGCGGCTTCCACGGCCGGACTGTGGCGGCCGCGTCGATGACGACGTCGGGCTCGAAGTTCCGCGCAGGCATCAGCCCGCTGATGCCCGGTGTCGCCGTGTCTCCGTTCCCCAACCCGAGCCACTACCGGGAATTCGGGTGGGGAGAGGAAGAAGCCACCGATTTCGCGCTCAAAGAACTGGACCTTCTGCTGCAGACCCAGAGCAGCCCCGCCGATACCGCAGCGTTCCTGGTCGAGCCCGTGCTCGGAGAGGGCGGCTATGTCCCGGGCAACGCGCGCTTCTTCGCCGGACTGCGCGAGCGTGCCGATCGGCACGGCATCCTGCTGATCATCGACGAAGTGCAGACCGGGTTCGGCCGGACCGGCCGGTTCTGGGGGCTCGACCATTTCCGCGATATGAATCCGGAGATCGCCCCCGACATCATGATGTTCGCCAAGGGCATCGCCTCGGGGTTCCCGATATCCGGTATCGCCGCCTCGGAGGAGCTCATGAGCAAGGCACGCCCGGGGTCCCAGGGGGGAACCTACGGAGCGAATGCCGTGGCGTGCGCCGCCGCTTCAGCCACGCTGAACGTGATCGAGGACGAAGGCCTGGTAGAGAACGCCCAGGTCCGCGGTGAGCAGCTGCGGGAAGGCCTCCGCGCCGTGGCTGCGGAGCACCCCGCTATCGCCGAGGTCCGCGGACTCGGGCTCATGGTCGCCAACGAATTCCGCGACGAGAACGGGTCCCCCGACGGCGCCACCGCTGCCGCAGTCCAGCAGGAGGCCGCCAATCGCGGGCTGCTGCTGCTGACCTGCGGCCCCTGGGGCGAGGTCGTGCGCTTCATCCCCGCGCTCGTGGTCGATTCAGCTCAGGTCGACGACGCCGTCCAGATCTGGAAGGAGTCGGTGGCAGCGGTCATGGGCTGAGCTGCCGCCTGCGACCCGGCACACCGGGTGCGGTCTGCGCGGAGGTCACCAGACCCGCGAGGTCAGCGAAGGGTATTTCGGGGCGATGTTGTCCCCGGAGGAGACCCCGGTGAGACGGCGCTTGACCCAGGGCAGCAGGTACTCACGGCCCCAGACGACGTCCTCCTTCACGCGTTCCGGAAACGTGGGAAGGGGGGCGTCGTCGACTTCGGGGTCATCGATCTCGTCCTTCTCGCCCAGGACGCGCAGAACTTCTTTGGCCATGACCGTGTGGCCGGCTATGCCCAGATGCATGCGGTCGACGTCCCAGTAGCGCCAATCCTGCAGCTGGCGCATGTGCCAGAAGTCCACCAGGTCGAGAGCGAAATCGGCGGCGATGCGCCGCACGTGCTCGTTGTAGATGGCCGTTCGTCCGCGAGTGACTTTGAACAGCGGGGCGTTCGCCGAGTCGAAGCCGGTGAACAGCACGACCCTCGCCCCGGTGTCGACCAGCTTCTCCACGCCGGAGCGATACCGCTCCATGAGCATGTCGAGATTGACCGTGGGACGGATGATGTCGTTGCCGCCGGCGTAGAGCGTCACCAGCGTCGGTTTCAGATCGACGGCGGGCTCGATCTGCTCACCCAGGACCTGCGTCAGCTTCTTCCCGCGAATGGCCAGATTGGCGTAGCCCCAGGAGGAATCGTTCGCGATCAGCTGGGCCGCCACCCGGTCCGCCCACCCTCGGGCGTTGTTGGGACTCGACGGGTCGATGTCCCCCACACCTTCGGTGAAAGAATCGCCGATCGCCACAAAACGCTTCTCGAATGGACCGTCGAGTCCTTCAGCTGCTGACATGCACGGCTCCCTCGCGAGTCGAAAATTGCACTGAGTATCACACTATCGCAGGCCCGAGTCGAGAACTACCGGCGGTCCGGCATGCGGCGTCGAGCTGGGCTGACCACCTGGCGAGCAGCTGATCAGGACAGGGGGTTTGCCCCCGGCACCCGCTCCCCTGCTGCTACCGGACCTGGCGCCGTCGCGCCCTGGCCGAAGGGGGAGCCTCCGAGTTCCTCCCGGCCGTGCTCACTGAGCCAGCTGGCCAGCTCCGGGCCGGCCGGAACGATCTGCGTGGGGTTCACATCTTCATGGACCACGTAGTAGTGCCGCTTGATCTGGTCGAAATCCACGGTGTCTCCGAAGCCGGGCGTCTGGAACAGGTCCCGGGCGTAGGCCCACAGGTGCGGCATCTCGGTCAGCTTATTGCGGTTGCATTTGAAATGGCCGTGATAGACCGGGTCGAACCGCACCAGCGTGGTGAACAGGCGGATGTCAGCCTCGGTGATGTGATCCCCCATGAGGTAGCGCCGCGTAGAGAGCCGCTCCTCCAGCCAGTCCAGTGCCGTGAACAGGCGGTCGTAGGCGGCGTCATAGGCGTCTTGCGAGCCGGCGAATCCGGCCCGGTAGACCCCATTGTTGACCTCGGTGAAGATGCGCTTGATGACGGGGAGCATCTCATCGATCAGCTCATCGGGGATGAGATCCGGTGCGCCTTCCCGGTGGAACGGACGCCACTGCGTGGAGAAGTCGAACGTCAGCTGGGGGTAGTTGTTGGTCACGACGCCGCCCGAGGGGACATCGACCAGCGCGGGCACCGTGATCCCCCGAGGGTAGTCGGGGAAGCGGGTGAAATAGTTCTCCTGGAGCCGTTCCGTCTTCAGAACGGGATCCCGGCCGTCCTCGTAGAGGTCGAATGTCCAGGACCGAACATCGTGGACAGGCCCGGGGGTGCTCAGGGAGATGGCGTCTTCCAGTCCCAGCAGCCTCCTGATGATGATCGAGCGATGCGCCCACGGGCACGCCCGGGCGGCGACCAGCCGGTATCGGCCGGCTTCGACAGGCCATGCCTGCGCACCCTCGGTGAGACCGTCGGTGCGGGGATCCCCGATCGTCGAGGACTCCGCCTGCGGTGCCTGCTGAACTGCCCGGGGGTCAGCCACCACGCGATCCTCGATGTAGTTGGTATCCCGAGTGAACTCACCGCCGCTGACATAGGCCCCCGCCGTGGAATGCTCCTCGGAGCCGGTCCGGCGCTGCTGATCATCTGTAGCCATACCCCCAGACTATTCCGCCGGGGGCTCCGTTGTCGCCTGCCCCGGTGGCGTCCGCATCCACCGATCGGTTGAGGCATCATCGACCGATCTGCGCCCGAAGTCTGCCCGGGAGGGCGATGACCTCTGAGGCTCCAGCGACGACGCTGGAACTATGGCAATCATTGAGGTGGAACGACTGGAAAAGCGATACGGCGAGCGCGCCGTCGTCGATGGGGTGAGCTTCGCCGTCGAGGAGGGCGAGATCTTCGGGATACTCGGCCCCAACGGCGCCGGGAAGACCACGACTGTGGAGTGCCTCGAGGGGCTGCGATCGCGCGACGGCGGCGAGATACGGGTCGCCGGGATTGATCCGCAGCACAATGGAGGCGAGCTGCCGCACGTGCTCGGGGTCCAGCTCCAGGAGAGCGAGCTTCCCGAACGGCTGACCGTCGGCGAGGCCATGAGCCTCTACAGCGGCTTCTACCGCGCACCCGTCGACTGGCGGGGACTCATCGACGAGCTGGGCCTCTCCGCCTCGATCACCACGCAGTTCCGACGCCTCTCCGGAGGCCAGAAGCAGCGGCTGTTCATCGCGCTGGCCCTCGTGGGCGGGCCTCGGGTGGCCGTGCTCGACGAGCTGACCACCGGGCTCGACCCCCAAGCAAGACGGGATACCTGGGACCTCATCGAAAGCGTCCGGGATCGTGGTGTCACCGTCCTGATGGTGACGCACTTCATGGAGGAGGCGCAGCGCCTGTGCGATCGTCTCGCCGTCATCGACGCCGGCGCCGTCGTCGCCCTGGACACTCCGGCCGGCGTCGTCGCTCGGCATTCCGGCCCTCCGCGGCTGAGGTTCAGGCCCTCTGCGCCGGTCCCGTGGACGACGCTTGAGAATCTGCCCGGCGTGCGGTCCATCGAGGCGACCGGCGACCAGATCGCCATCACCGGGCACACGAACGGGCACCCCCAATCGAACCAGCACCAGAATCAACACCGGCATCAACACCGGAATCAGCACCGGGACGAGCACGGACACGAGCACCGGGATGAGCACCGGGACGAACCTATTGTGCAGTCGGTCATGACCGCGCTGTCTGCCAGCGGCGTCACCGCATGGGACCTCCACGTGGATCAGCCCACGCTCGACGATGCCTTCCTCGCCCTCACCGGCCAGGACCTGGTGGAAGGGACTCTGTGATGCCACCGCTGATCCGCCTCACCGCAGCGGAGGCCCGGCTCTTCTTCCGGGAGCCGCTGAACTGGAGCCTCATGCTGCCGGTCGCGCCGATCCTGCTCATCATCCTCGGCTCGATCCCGGCATTCCGGGAGGTGCGCGACGAGACTACCGGCCTGCGCATGATCGATCAGTACACGCCGATGGTCGTGGTCGCCGGGCTCACGATCCTTGCCCTGAGCATGCTCCCCCAAGTCTTCGCCGCCTACCGCGAGAAGGGCGTGCTCCGGCGGCTGCGCACCACGCCTGTCCACCCGAGTCGCATGCTCGGGGCACATCTGCTGCTCTCCGGTGCCTTCGCCTGCGGCGTGACGATCATCGTGCTCGCCATCGCCCGGATCGTGTTCGGGGTGCCGATGCCCGAGAATCTTCTCGGCTACGTGCTGGCTTTCGTCCTGTGCGCCCTGGCCATGCTCTCGATCGGGCTGCTGCTGGCCGCGCTGGCACCGAGTGGCACCAGTGCGGGAGCAGTGGGCATGATCTTGTTCTTCCCGCTGATGTTCTTCGCAGGGCTGTGGATCCCGCGTTCCGCGATGAACGAGACGCTCCTGACCATCAGCGACTTCTCACCATTGGGAGCAGGGGTGCAGGCCATGCAGGACGCCGCGGCAGGTGACTGGCCTCAACTCCTCCACCTCGCCGTCATGGCAGGGTGGGCGGTGCTGGCCGGTCTCCTGGCGGCACGCCTGTTCCGCTGGGAATAGCGGCGGGTACCGTAGACCTGTGAGCGGCGGACCTGTGAGCAGCGCATCGGACCTGGACCGCGAGCAGGAAGGGTGGGACCGCACGCAGTCAGTCCTCGCGCGGGTCCTGCCCTATCTCCTGCTCGCGGTGAGCACGGCCATCACCGTGATGCAGGCCATGTGGGGCGTGCCGGTGGACCTGCCCCTGGCACTCGGCCTGACGGGGGCCGCCGCGCTCTGGCTCATCCTGTTCATCGTGACCAGCTCGCACCGCTGGAACCCGATGCTAGTCGCTGTCTACTACGCTGGCTTCGCCGTGCTCAGCGCTGCGCTGGTGATCGTGGCTCCCTGGTACGGGATCTTCGCGTTCGTCGGATACCTGCATGCCTTCGAGTGCCTGCGCGGTCGGTGGCGCTATCTGGGCGTGGTGTCGACGTCGATGACGATGTCGGTGACGTACATGGGCGGCATCGACCGCATCGACCGCGAGGAATGGTGGCTGTGGGCTACGGTCACGGTCGTCGGGATCGGGCTTTCCGCCCTCTTCTTCTCGGGGGCTGAGGCACTGGACCGGCAT
>DXGD01000240.1 GCA_019114115.1 Candidatus Nesterenkonia stercoripullorum | reverse complement strand
CTTGGACTTGGACATCTTCTTCCGGTCCGGATCCAGGATCCAGCCCGAGATGGCGGTATCGCTCCAGGGTACGCTGTTATGCAGTGAATGCGCGCGCACGACTGTGGAGAAGAGCCACGTGCGGATGATGTCATGGCCCTGCGGTCGCAGATCGTAGGGGAAGACTTTCGCGAAGAACTCCGGATCACGTTCCCAGCGCCCGGCGATCTGCGGGGTCAGCGACGACGTCGCCCAGGTGTCGAGCACGTCCGGCTCCCCCATGAACCCGCCGGCGGCACCGCGCTGGTCCTCGGAGTAGCCCGGCGCAGTCTGAGCGGCGGGATCCACGGGCAGGTCTTCCTCGGCCGGCAGGATCGGGCTGTCGTAGTCCGGCTCCCCCTGGCTGTCCAAGGGGTACCAGACCGGGATAGGCACTCCGAAGAAGCGCTGCCGGGAGACGAGCCAGTCGCCGTTGAGGCCCTCGACCCAGTTCTCATAGCGGGACCGCATGAAGCCCGGGTGCCAGTCGATCTCGCGCCCTCGCTCGATCATGGCGGACCGGCGGTCGGCGTCGCGGCCTCCGTTGCGCAGATACCACTGCCGCGAGGTCACCACCTCCAGCGGCTTGTCGCCCTTCTCGAAGAAGTGCACGGCGTGGGTGATGGGCTTCGGCTCCCCGTCGAGGAGGTCCTGGCCGCCCAGCAGCTCTATGACGGCTTCCTTCGCCGAATGGACGGTCTTGCCGGCGAGCTGGGCATAGGCCTGCTGCCCGGACTCGGAGACGATCCACTGGGGAGCCTCGGCGGCGAAACGACCGTCCCGGCCGATGAGCGTGCGCGTGGGCAGCTGCAGCTCCCGCCACCAGGTCACATCTGTCATGTCACCGAAAGTACAGATCATCGCGATGCCGGAGCCTTTGTCCGGCTGGGCCAGCGAATGGGCGACGACGTCGACGTCCACACCGAAGATCGGGGAGGTCACCTTCGTGCCGAAGAGGTGCTGGTATCGCTCATCATCGGGGTGGGCCACCAGCGCCACGCAGGAGGGCAGCAGCTCGGGCCGGGTGGTCTCGATGTAGACAGCTTCGCCGGAGGGCGTGGTGAACGGGTACCGGTAGTAGGCACTCGGTCGCTCCTTGGCTTCGAGCTCCGCCTGGGCCACCGCGGTCCGGAACGTCACGTCCCACAGCGTGGGCGCCAGTGCGGTGTAGGCGTTGCCGCTCTCGACGTCGCGCAGGAACGCGCGCTGCGATGCGGCGCGTGAGTCGTCGTCGATGGTGCGGTAGGTCTGGCGCCAGTCGACGGAGAGGCCCAGACGGGCGAAGAGGTCCTCGAAGACCTTCTCGTCCTCGACGGCCAGACGCTCACACAGCTCGATGAAATTGCGCCGGGAGACCTGGTCCCAGTCGCGCTGGTTCTTGGCCGGCTTCTCCGGCGGGGTGTAGTCCGGGTCGTAGGCGATCGCGGGGTCGCAGCGGACTCCGTAGTAGTTCTGCACTCGTCGCTCAGTAGGAAGGCCGTTGTCGTCCCAGCCCAGCGGATAGAAGACGTTCTTGCCCCGCATCCGCTGATACCGTGCGAGCACATCGGTCTGGGTATAGGAGAACATGTGCCCGACGTGCAGCGATCCGGAGGCCGTCGGCGGGGGTGTGTCGATGGAGTACACCTGCGCCCGGGTCGTGTCCTCGCGGAACTGATAGATCCCTTCCTGGCGCCACGCTTCATTGAGCTTGTCCTCCAAACCCTCCAATGCGGGCTTGTCAGGGACCGCCGGCGTCACCGCCGACGGCGGCCCGGCGGGAGAAGCCTGCGGTGCGGGGACCTCGGCAGCGGTGTGTGCGGGCGTGTCTGTACCCGGAGTCGAATCAGCCATGCCGACTATTCTTTCACGCGAGTGACCAACGTCGCGCACGCTGCCGTCTCACATGTCGGGAACTGCCTGTGCTTGCCAGCACCGGATCCGTACGCTGGTGGCCATGATTCACCATTCCCCCGCCTCACGCAGTGCCCTGGTCACCGGCGCATCCTCAGGAATCGGCGCGGCCACGGCCCATCGCCTCTCCACAGACGGGTGGAAGGTCTACGCGATGGCCCGGCGGCCCCACCGCCTGGAGCAGCTGGCCGAGCAAGAGGGCATCATCCCCATTGTGTGCGATGTCACTGACGAGCACGAGGTCGCGGAGGCCGCCACGCGAATCAGCGAGGACGGCGGCATCGACACGCTGGTCAACAACGCAGGCGGCGCGCTCGGCACCGAATGGGTCGCTGACGCCGACACCGGTGACTGGCGCTGGATGTTCGAGGTCAATGTGCTGGGAACGCTGAACGTCACCCGTGCGCTGCTGCCGATGCTCCGCGCGCACGGCGAGGGAACTATCGTGAACCTGACCTCGACGGCCGGCACCGTCTCCTACGAGAGCGGTGCAGGGTACAACGCGGCCAAGTTCGGCCAGCATGGCATGACCGGGGCGTTGCGCCTGGAGGAGGCCGAGCACAATGTCCGGGTCATCGAAGTCCTGCCTGGGCTGGTCCGCACCGAAGAGTTCAGCACGAAGCGGCTCCGGGGCGACACGGCTGCGGCCGAAGCCATGTACCGCGGCGTGGAGAACCCTCTGACGGCGGAGGACGTCGCAGAGGTCATCGCCTCAGCCGTGACGCTGCCTCATCATGTGAACCTCGACCAGATCGTGGTCAGGCCGCTGGCGCAGCCGGCGCAGCATAAGCTGCTGCGCAACGGCTGAGCCTCGACACCTGGGGCGTCAGTCGAAGACCGGGGACTCGGTGCGTGAGCGCTTGAGCTCGAAGAAGTACGGGAACTCGGCCAGCGCCAAGGACCCGTCGAAGATCTTGCCCGCGTCCTCCCCACGCGGAATGCGGGTCAGCACCGGGCCGAAGAACGCAGTCCCCTGGAAGGCGAGGATCGGCGTGCCGACCTCTTGCCCCACCTGCGAGATGCCGCGCTCGTGTGAGGCACGCATCGCCTCGTCATTCGCGTCGGTCTTCGCCTGCTGGGCGATCTCCGGGGCCAGGTCCAGCTCACGCAGCGCGTTCAGGGTGGCGGACTCGAACTCCCGGTTGCCCCGATTGTGGATCTCCGTGCCGACGGCAGTGTAGAAGTCCGCCAGGACTGCCTGGCCGTACTGCTGCTCCACTGCCGTCGACGCGCGGGCTGGCAGCCACCGGGAGAGCTGCTCTGCGTCCTCTGCCGGCGATGGGTTCTTCTCTTCGTTGAGCACGCCCAAACTCATCACGTGCCACTGCACGTCGATGTCCCGGACCTTCTCCACCTCCAGGATCCACCGCGAGGTGACCCACGCGAAGGGGCACAGCGGATCGAACCAGAAGCCTACTCGTTCTGCCATCGGGGCGTCCTTTCCATCGGCTGGCCCACCATGGTGAGCCAGCACGGTCAGTCGTCAAGAGCCAGGCAACACCACGACGACGTCGTAGCCTGCCATGGGTCACAACCGAGCCGGTCCGCCGATGATTCCTGCAGAGTCGAGGCCTCACAGTGGAGGCGTCACAGCGGAGGCTCCGCAGAAAGCGGCACATCGAGCCCGAGCAGAGCGTTCTCGGCGACTTCCATCAGCGCGGGGTGGATCCAATACTGCCCGCGGGCGGCCGTGTAGGCGTCCTGTCCGAAGCTCATCGCCTGAACCACGGGCTGGATGAGCAGGGAGGCCTGGTACCCCAGCACGTGACCGCCGAGAATCTCGCCGGTGCGCCGGTCCGCGATGACCTTGTAGATCCCCTCGCTGTCCTCCATCGCCCATCCGTAGGCCGTATCCCCGTACTGCTGGACTTTCACTGTGATGTGCTCGGCCCCGCGGTCCAGCGCTGCTTCGGCTTCTGTCATGCCGACCTCGGCGATCTCCGGATGGGTGAAGACGGCCGCAGGCACCGCGTTCAGCGTCGAGGACCGCAGCGCCGCAGGATTCTCCAGGTTATGGGCCACGACCCGCGCCTCGTGATTCGCCACGTGCTTGAGCATATGAGGAGAGGAGATATCGCCGAGCGCATACAGTCCGGCCACGGGAGATCCACCCGCCAGGACGCGCTGATACTCATCCACTGCCAGCCGCCCATCGGCGTGCAGATCCAGCCCTGCCTCGGCAGCACCGATGAGGTCCGTGTTCGGGCGCCTGCCCAGGGCGATCAGGACGACGTCGACGTCGTGCTCCTCGATGCCTCCTTGCGCAGTGGCCGTTCTCGCTCGGACCCCCTTGCCGGACTCGGCCGGGAGAACCTCATGGAGCGTATGGCCGTACCGGACATCCCAATTCCGCTCAGCCTGTGCGGAGAAAGCGCGCGAGATCTCCTCGTCAGCGGACTTCATCAGCGGCGCACTGCGGTTGACCTGGGTGACAGCTGTTCCGAGCCCGGAGAAGATCGCGGCGAACTCGCAGGCGATATACCCGCCGCCCACGATGAGGATCCGCTCGGGCTGCTCGTCCAGGCGCATGACCGTATCCGACGTGTGAACCTGAGGAAGGTCTGCCCCCGGCACATCGGGGACCACGGCTCGCGAGCCCGCGGCGATCACCATCTGCTGCGCCGCGATCTCCTCGCCAGAAGCCGAGATCCACGAGGTGTGGCCGGTCAGGCGCACCTGCTCCTCAACGAGCTCGACGTTGTCCTGCGTGTCCGCCCGGAAGGCACGTCCCCCGCGGGATATCGGGTCGATCCGCGCGAAGATGCGGTCCCGCATCCCGGCCCAGTCCACCCCGGTGGTCTGCATCGTGACGTTGAGCCGTGCGGCTTCCTCACCTGATCGTGCGATCTCCGCAGGCCGGACGAACATCTTCGTGGGGATGCAGCCGACGTTGAG
>DXGD01000239.1 GCA_019114115.1 Candidatus Nesterenkonia stercoripullorum | reverse complement strand
CTCGCTGCGCGGACGGCCCCGCTTGCGCCGGGCAACGCCCGCCACGCAGGAACCCGGTCCGCTCTTATCGCCCATGACGGTCATAGTAACGTCCCAGCAGGGTTCCCGAGCGCCGGGGGCATGCCCATCGGCCTCACCGCCGAGGCGGCCAGGCGCTCATTGGAGTGCTGAGGTCAGCCGGAACACGTTGTCCAGATACCGCTCCATGATCGGGCGGGTGCGCCATTCTTCGAGTGAGAGCTCGGTGGAGACAGCCAGATACCGGCAGAACACCTCTTCGATCTCCCCGACCTTCTCCTCGCCGACGATCATCAGCGTGACCTCCAAGTTCAGCGAGAACGAGCGCATGTCCATATTCGAGGAGCCCAGCACGGCGACGTCGTCGTCGATGATCATGAACTTCGAGTGCAGCACATCGGGATCCGGGTAGCGGAAGATGCAGACTCCCGCTTCGAGCAGGGTCTTGTAGTACGACTGCTGGGCGTGGTGGACGGTGAACTGGTCAGCTCGCTTGGACACGAGCACGCTGACGTCGATGCCCGAACGGGCAGCGGTGGTCACGGCATAGAGCAGCGAGTCGTCAGGCACGAGGTAGGGAGTGCAGATGATGATGCGCTCGGTGGCCTGGTAGATCAGGTCGTTGAACAACAGCAGGTTGTTCTCATCGACGAACCCCGGGCCGGAGGGCACCACCTGCACCATCGAGCCGCCCGTCGCGGATTCATCCGCTTCCAAGTCGATCAGCAGCTTGCTTCCGATGTCCTCCCCGGTCTCAGCGGACCAGTCCGAGGCGAATACGATGTCCAGGCCGGTCACAGCCGGGCCGGTCACGGCGACATTGAGCTCCACCCAGCGCCGCCCGATGCGACGGGCCGAGGGCCGCTGATAGTGCGGCTCGATCAGATTGATCGAGCCCGCCAGCGCCGTCTTCCCGTCCACGACGACGATCTTGCGGTGATTGCGCAGGTCCAGCCGGGAGAAGCGACGTCGCAGCGGCCGCACCGGCAGCACCCGATGCCATTCGATCGTCGAGTTCTGCAGGCGACGTCGCAGTCTCGGGTACCCGCGGACGCGGGCGGTGCCGACGTGGTCGAAGAGAAGCCGGACGGTCACCCCGCGCTCGGTCGCCCGTTCCAGGGCATCGAGCACGGGCCCGGCGTATTCGTCGTCGTTGCCGATGATGTAGAAGAGCACATGGACGTATTCTTCGGCCTCATCGATACAGTCAGCGATCCACTCCAGGGACGCCTTGTAGTCGGTCATCAGCTGCAGCTGGTTGCCTTCCTGGATCGGGAAGGCCCCGAGGTTCCGGTTGAGCACGACAGTGCGGCGCAGCTGCACATCGTGCTCGCGCAGCTGGTCGGAGAGCTCCATCTGACTCGTCGCCCTCAGCAGCGTCTCATTGATGGCTCGCTGCCGTTCTTGCCGCCGTGCAGAGAGCTTGTTGTTGCCGATCAGCAGGAACAGGGGAAGCGCGATCGCCGGGATGAAGAAGATCGCGAGCAGCCAGGCCATGGCGGTGTTCGGCCGCCGGTTGCCGGGGATGATCCCGATCACCGCAAGCCTGACAGCGATCTCGAGACACAGGATGATCATGATGATCCACTGAGGCAGGGCATCGGTCCCCAGTCCGCTCAAGGGCCAGAGCATGCCGCTTACCTCCTTCTCGTGGCCTCGTACGCTCCATCCTAACGAGGGCCGGGAACGCGCTGCTGGCAGGCATCCTCGGTTCTGCCCTGCGGTGTCCATTAGGGTGAACCTATGGCTGAGCACTTCCGTGACGACTCGACGGCGGCTATCGCCGTGCGCATCGATGCCGAGCACCCCGCCGGCATGCTGATCGATCCGCTCCAACCGCAGTTGCGGCTGACCGACTTGGGGGCCACGCGCGGCGACGGCGTCTTCGAGACGATGTACGCCGTCGAGGGGCTGGTCCGGAAGTTCCCGGCCCATATCTCCCGGCTGCACCGCTCAGCCGAGATCCTGCAGATCGGGATCCCTCCCGCAGAGTCCTGGAGCGCCGCGGTGGAGCTGGGCATCAGCGAGTTCGCCACGCGCGGTGAGGTCCCGGCACACCTGAGTGTGAAGCTCGTGGCGACCCGCGGCGTCGACGGCGAACCAGCCAGCGAGGACCCCCGTTTCTCAGGGACCTACTGGATCCTGCTCACTCCCGTTCCGGAATCATCTCTCCAGCGGCGCGGTACGCCCATCTCCGTGCTGCTGCTCGACCGGGGGTACACCTCCGACGTCCATGAGCGGGCGCCCTGGCTCGTCCTCGGGGCCAAGACCCTGAGCTACGCCGTGAACATGGCGGCACTGCGGTATGCGGAGGCCCACGGAGCCCAGGACGTCATCTTCCATTCCTCGGACGGGCAGCTGCTCGAGGGCCCCACGTCTACAGTGCTGCTCATGACGCGCACTGCTGAGGGCACTGCGCGACTGGTCACCCCGCTCCTGGAGTCGGGAATCCTGCCCGGCACCACCCAGGGAGCCATCTTCGCCGCCGCTGGCCGCGCCGGATGGGAGCTGGGCTATGGCCCGCTGCAGCGGGAGGACCTGTTCAACGCGGAGCACATCTGGCTGGCTTCCTCAGTGCGACTGCTGGCACCGGTGGAGTCGGTGGACGGGCACAGCATTGCGGTCAGCTCCGAGCTGACCGCCCAGCTGGCGGCATTCCTCGAGGACGATCTCCCCGTCCGGCATCCGGAGTCCTCCTGAGTCGCCGGGCCTCCTGAGTCGCCGGGCCCCGAGAGTCGCCGGGCACGTGAGTGGCGTGGCTTCCTGAGTCGGTGGGCCCCGTGAGTCACTCGGCCTTGCGAGTCGCTCCACCTCCCGGCCGGTGGGCTAGGCTGGTATCAGTGGCACTCTCGTTGGCAGAGACCGCCCCGGAAGCCCAATCTCAAGGAGAATGTATGGACAAGGTGCTGAACAAGGTCGTCACCATGGGCATCGCAGCCGGCGGTGGCTTCGTGGCCACGAGGGCTTTCGAATTCGTGTGGCGCAAGGCCACCGGCGAGACAGCTCCCGTGGACGTCAACAGCGATGAGATCCCGCTGCAGCGGGCACTGGTCTTCGCCGTGAGCTCGGCAGCTATCTCCGCCGCAGTCCAGGTGCTCTCCCAGCGTGGAGCCAAGTCCACTGTCCGCCGGATTCGCGGCGGCTACGGAAAGTCTTCGGAGGTCTGAGCCGCAGGCGGCTGGGAGACTCAGTCGTCGTGCTGGTCGGAGACTTCGGCCCGCACGCTCTCATTGCGGCTGATCGTCTCCACAGCGTGCTGCAGTTCATCGCGAACAAGCAGGTCACGCCGCATATGCCGCAAGCGGTAGCCCGCCCGGCCCACCACGTGGGCGCTGACGGGCGCCGTCAGGATCTGCAGTCCCCAGACGAGCAGCGCAATCGGAACCCACTCCCATTTGCCCCAGCTCACGATCGCCGCGATCACGAAGAGCAGCAGTCCTAGGACCTGCGGCTTCGTCGCGGCGTGCATGCGGCTGTGCAAGTCGGGGAACCTGAGCAGCCCGACTCCTGCGGCCAGCGACATCAGGCCGCCGCCGACGAGGCAGACTGCCGCGATGCCTTCCACGATCTGCGCCCATATCTCGGAGTTCATCGCTGCTCTCCTCCTTGCTGTGACGGATCCTCAGACGCGTCGCCTTCTGCCCGGGGAGCGTTGCGGGAGCGGGCCAGCGCAGTGAACCATGCGGTGGACTCCTCCTCCTCCTGCTCCGCATCGCTATCGGCAGCGGCCCCGGAAGCGTTCCCCGCGTGGTTCTCGGCAGCGCCTGCTTGGGCGGCCCTGCCGTGCGGCGGTCCCGCAGCTGCGGCGCCGCCGTCGTCCATCGTCGGTGACTGGGCTTCGACGACCTCGTTCTCCTCGGTCCGGCCGGTGGCGACCTCCGGCTCGACATCGTCGGAGGCGCCGACGGCGTGCCGGGTGCCGGCATCGTCCGCGGCGTCGCTGCCATCGTCGGGAGATCGCACGGCGACGTAGCGCGCGATCGCGACCGCGCCGAGGAAGCCGATGACCGCGGTCCCCAGCGCGAAGAGGATGTTGTCCTGGTGATCATTGTCAGCCATGTCCGCGAAGAGCAGCGAGGCCACCACGATCAGCATGACGTCGACGCTGATGACCCGGTCCAGCACGGAGGGTCCGGCGAAGACCCGATACACCGCACAGAGGAACGCGATGGAGAGCAGCACCTGGGTGATCCCGTAGGCGTAGTCCAGCACTGTCAATCAGCCCCTCTCCTGCGTCTGTGAAGCCGGGCCCTGCGCTGCAGCGTCGGGCCCCTCGTGCACGGTGAACGCGCGACGGCGCTCCTCGGGTGTCAGGCCCGCTGAGCGCTTCAGCCGGTGCTCGGCCTTGACCAGGGCGTTGTCCGAACGGTTCCCGCAGCTGCGGATCAGCAGGGCCTCTGTTCGCAGCGCGTCAGCCTTGAGCGCGTCGATCTGCTCCTGTGTGGTGGTGTTGATCGCGTGCAGGTACAGCGTCGCCGTCGTGCGGTCGACCTCGACCACGAGCGAGCCGGGGATGAGGGCCAGCGTGTGCGAGGTCAGCGTCACGATGAGGTCATCGTGGCTGCGCAGCTGGACTGCGACGATGGAGTTGCGCACGCGCGGCCCCGTCACCACAGCCATCCACGCCACGTGGAACGAGGCGAAGGTCATCTTCATCAGGAACCGCAATGCGTAGACAGCGGCCCAGAAGACGTTCACCCGGCCCGTTCCGCGCAGTGCCGGAAGATAGAACATCCGCACCACGAATGTGGCATAGGCCAAGCCGATCAGGAACGTCCCGACCGTGAAGCTCTCCCACACCGACATCCACAGGACACTGAGGAAGACGATGAGCGGGAGCTCGATCTTCAAAGGGGTCTTAGGTCTCTTCGTCACCGGTCACCCTCCTCAGGCTCGATCGAGGTCCGCACGGGCGCATATTCTTCCTCCCCGCCATCGTGCGTGTCGAGATCCGGTATGTCGGCGGCGAGGTCTTCGACCTCTTCGCGGACGCCGTCCACCCGTTCCTCTCCGAGCACCGCTTCGAGGTACGGGGTGCGTTCGAACATGTCCTGCGCGGCGGCCCGTGAGAATTCCATGAGCGGCCCGGCGAACACCGTGAAGGCGAGCGAGAGGCCGACCAGCAGCGCGGTGGGCGCCACCATGTTCAGCGGCATGAGGCGCCCGTTGGCGGCTCGCGCGAGGTCCAGGGTGCGCGGCTGCAGGAGCCGGTCCGGCTCTTCGGCGTCCTCAGCCTTGCGCCAGAAGGCCTTGGTCCAGATCCTCGCCATGGCCAGCAGGGTCAGCAGGGAGGTGACGACTGAGCCGATCACCAAAGTCCAGGTGATCCAGGTGTCCTGCGCGATGCCGCCCTGCATCATGCCCAGCTTGCCGATGAAACCGGAGAACGGCGGGATGCCGGCCAGGTTCATGGCGGGGATGAAGAACAGCAGAGCCAGCACCGGTGAGATCTTGGCGAGGCTGCCCAGCCGGTCCACGTTCGCTGTGCCGCCACGACGCTCAATGAGGCCGGTGACCAGGAACAGCGAGGTCTGGATGGTGATGTGGTGCGCCACGTAGTAGATCGTCGAGGCCATCCCGACCACGGAGAGCAGCGCCATGCCGAAGACGAGATAGCCGATGTGGCTGATCAGCGTGAAGGAGAGCACACGTTTGATATCGCTCTGCGCCAGTGCCCCCAGGATGCCCACGATCATCGTCAGCAGGGCGATGACCATCAGCACGGTGTTGATCTGGTCTCCGGGGAAGAGCAGCGTCTCGGTCCGGATCATCGCATAGATACCCACTTTGGTCAGCAGGCCGGCGAAGACTGCCGTCACCGGAGCCGGAGCCGTCGGGTAGGAGTCCGGCAGCCAGAAGGCCAGCGGGAAGACGGCCGCCTTGATGGCGAAGGCCACGAGCAGCATGACGTGCAGCATCAGCTGGGTATCGTCAGGCAGCTCCCCCAGCTTGATCGCGAGGTCGGCGAGGTTCACCGTGCCGGTTGCAGCGTAGATGAGCGCGATCGCGATCAGGAACAGCATCGAGGAGATGATCGAGACGACCACGTAGGTCACGCCCGCCCGGATCCGCTGTTCCCCACCACCCAGGGTGAGCAGCACATACGACGCGGTCAGGAAGATCTCGAAGCCCACGTACATGTTGAACAGGTCTCCTGCCAGGAAGGCATTGGAGACTCCTGCGACGAGGATCAGATACGTCGGGAAGAAGATCGACACCGGCCCGGCATCCTGCTTCTCCTCTGCAGCGCCCTGGCCGACCGCGTAGAGCAGCACCGCCAGCGTGATCAGCGAGGAGACGACCAGCATCAGTGCCGCGAATCGGTCGACGACGAGCGAGATGCCGAAGGGAGCCGGCCATCCGGCCAGGTGAACGGCCTGAGCACCGCCCTCCCAGACATGGGCGAGCAGCACCACCTCCAGGACCACGGTCATGCCCAGCGTGACCAGCGTGATGACCTTCTGGATCTTCTGATTCCGGTAGAAGGCGAACGCGAAGCCGGCCCCGAAGAAGGGCAGCAGGACTGCCAGCGGGGCGAATTGAACCAGTGTCGGCTCCATGATCAGCGCCCCCCTTCATCGGTGCGGCCGCCCTCGGCGCTTCCCGAGCGCCGGCGGTCCTGGGACGCCTTGGTCCGCGACGACGGCGCCGTGCCGTGACGTCGTTCCGTGTCGGGCCGCGTCACCAGCTCGTAGTCCTCATTGGGATCGTCCTCGATGAACTCGCTGGTCTCTTCGATGACGGGTGCGTCCTCCTCGGCGTCGTAGGCTTCCTGGCGGGCCACGCGCTGATCTTCGAGGTCATCGGCGACCTCATCGCGGCGGGCAAGGACCCAGGAGCGGTAGATCAGGGCCAGCATGAACGAGACCAGGGCGAAGGCGATCACGATCGCCGTCAGCAGCAGCGCTTGCGGCAGTGGATCGAAGTACTCCTCGCTCTCGACGCCGTTCTGGACCAGCGGGGCGAGTCCGGCGCGGCCAGCCACTTGCAGCAGCAGCAGGTTCGCCCCGTTCGAGATCAGGATCACGCCGAGCAGGACCCGGGTGAGCGAACGTTCCAGCAGGAGGTAGATCCCCGCGGCGAACATCACGCCCATGACGATCAGCAGAGTCAGGTTGACTGTCATCGCGCCACCCCCAGGGATGTCTCGGAGTGGACATGATGGCCGCCGTCGCTGCTGCTGAGCATGTCCTGCTCGCTGCGCACGTCGATCTCAGAGCCCAGGCTGCGCAAGATGTCCAGGATCAGACCGATCACCACCAGGTAGACGCCGACGTCGAAGAGCACCGAGGAGACCAGCGAATGCTCTCCCAGCACCGGGATGGTCAGGTCCACGTAGAAGGACTGGAACACCTGGCCGTTGACGAACAGCGGCAGCACGCCGGTGAAGCAGGCTACTGCCAGGCCCCAGCCCATCAGCGCTCCGGCACTGACCGGGATCGCCGCCTCCAGCTCGTAGCGTCCGCCGGCCAGGTAGCGCAGGATCAGCGCGAGACCCGCCAGCAATCCGCCCGCGAACCCGCCGCCCGGGGAATTGTGCCCGGCCAGCAGCAGGTAGATGGACAGCAGCACGATGGCGTGGAACATCAGCCGGGTGACCACTTCGAAGATGATCGAACGGTGCTCCGGTGCCAGCGTCCGCCCTGCGACCAGCCACGCCTCACGGGCGACGGTGGCGAAGCTGCGGACCACTTGAATCTCCCGGATCTGGCGCGGCGGCAGGCTCTCATCCGAGAGGATCCGCCCGACAGAGCCGGAGGGCACCTCGGAGATGTTGCGCCGCTGCACATCTCTGCGCTTGACGAAGATGAGCGAGGCGACGCCCGTCGCCGCAGCGGCCAGCACCGTGATCTCACCGAAGGTATCCCAGGCACGCAGATCCACCAGCGTCACATTGACGATGTTCGCCCCGTGGCCGACGTCGAGCGACATCCAGGGGTACTCGAGCGACACCGGATCGGCCACGCGGGAGTTCATCGCGACGGCGGCGGCGGCCATCACGACAAGCCCGAAGCTGATGCCGAGAACGGCGCGTCCCAGCTTGAACTTGGTGGCGCTCTGCGTCCAGACCCGCTGCGGCAGGGACCGCAGCGCCAGCACGAAGACGACCAGCACGATCGACTCCACCAGCAGCAGGGTCAGCGCGAGGTCCGGGGCTCCCTGCAGAGCGAAGATCCCGGCGATGCCATAGCCGCACAGCGAGACCATCAGCACTGCCATGAACCGCTTGGGAGCGAACACCGCACCCACGGCACCGGAGATGACGACGGCACCGAGCACCATCTGCATAGGCTGCTCGGCGACGATATGGTGCGCCGAGACGTCCATGCCGCTGAGCAGCATCACCACGATCGGGGAGATCGTGGCCACGGCCAGGATGATGAAGAGGTAGTAGCCGAGCGAACCGCGCTGCGTCCGGCCGGTGAGCCAGATGGAGAAATCGTCCAGGGCGCGCATCATCGCGCGATAGCCGCGGGCTGCGTCGATCCAGGCAGGGATCCTCGCCTGGACAGTCGCCACCGGGCGCCTGGCCCAGAACAGCAGTGCACCGAGCACCCAGGTCAGCACCGAGAGGCCGAGGACCGGTGTCAGCCCGTGCCAGAGCGCCAGATACGTAGGCGATTCACCGGCGACAGCAGGATCGAACAGCTCCGAGAACGGGGCGATCAGCGCTTCGATCGGGGCGGGATAGAACGCCGCGACCACGGTGACCACGCTGAGCACCGCAGGGGCGGACAGGAATACGCCGTCGACCGGGTGATGGAAGATCGTGGTGTCACGGCCCGGCTTGCGGCCGAACGCGCCCCACAGGAACCGTGCGGAATAGGCGAAGGTCAGAACGGAGGCCAGCACGACGCCGACCATCACGACCCAGCCCCAGCCGCCCTCGAGCTCGGCGATCTCGTAGAACGATTCGAAGACCACTTCCTTGGCCACGAACCCGAAGAGCGGCGGCAGCCCGGCCATGGACGCCGTCGCGATGACCGCGACCCAGAAGAGCGGTTTCTGCGACGTCGCCAGCCCTGAGAGGACCCGCAGGTCACGGGTGCCGGCGTTGTGGTCGATGATCCCGACCACCATGAACAGTGCGGCTTTGAAGAAGCCGTGGGCCAGCAGCATGGCCAGCCCCGCCAATGCGGCGTTCTCGGTGCCCAGCCCGTTGATCATGATCAAGAAGCCGAGCTGGGACACTGTGCCGTAGGCCAGCACGAGCTTGATATCCGTCTGGCGCAGCGCGCGGTAGGCGCCCACGAGCATCGTGAACAGTCCGAGCCCCAGGACCAGCGGGAGCCAGAAGGACGAATCGTGATAGCCGGGCGCGAAGCGCGCCACGAGGTAGACGCCGGCTTTCACCATGGCTGCTGCGTGCAGGTACGCCGAGACCGGGGTCGGAGCGGCCATGGCAGCGGGGAGCCAGAAGTGGAACGGAACGAGCGCGGACTTCGACAGCGCCCCCACCAGGACCAGCACCATGGCGATATCCACGGCAGTGCCGGAAAGCTCAGATCCGGCTGCAATGACCTCGGAGAGCCGGTAGGAGCCGGCGAGCTCGCCGATCCAGAGCAGGCCGACCAGCATGGCGAGCCCGCCGAAGGTCGTGACGATCAAGGCTTGCACAGCGGAGCGGCGGGCGAAGATCCGGTGCGCAGAATAGCCGATCAGCAGGAACGACAGGATCGTGGTCAGCTCCCAGAAGATGAAGAGCATCACCAGATCGTCGCTGAGCACCAGGCCGAGCATCGACGCGGCGAAGGCGAAGAGCTGAGCGCCGAAGGGTCCCGCGGCTTTCTCCCCTTTGGGGAAGTAGCGGGCGCAGTAGAGCAGCACCAGCGCACCGACACCCAGAATGAGGATCGACATGACCAGCGCCAAGGCGTCCATCCTGAAGGAGAGCTCCACACCGAGCTCAGGGATCCACTCGAACGTCTCCTCCGGCGGAGCGTTCGGCTGACCCGCCAGGGCATTCTGATCTGCACTGAGCACATCCGGTACGTAGGTCAGCGCCCACACCAGCCCCGCGGCGCTCACACCAGCGAGAATGAAGAAGGCCCTGCGTCCGACGTAGTGGAAGATGATGGGGGCTGCGATGCTCACCGCAAATAGCACGACAAGCATCGTTGTCATGAAGATTCCTTCCGTCGGTCAGCGTGACGTCATACGCAGGCGATGTAACGCTGGGCAGGCCGAGATGCCTCAGGTGCCTTCATATGACCGTCACCTAGCCTAGCATGGTCCGCAGAGTATCGACAAATGCCCGTCCTATTCTTTTCGCTAAATTAATGATTTTATTTTCCGCTATTAAACTAAGTCGAATTTGTAGATGTCTTCACCCCTGTGTGTGCGGGCACAGCTAGCTGCATAACCCGTATAGGATTCTTTCATGGCCCGACACGCTTCTGCGCACTCCGCAAAAACCCCGATCGCTGGCTACAGCAAGCGCAAGGTCTTGGCCTGGTCACTGTGGGATTGGGGCTCAGCTTCCTTCAACGCGGTCATGGTCACCTTCGTTTTCGGAACCTACCTCGCCTCTGAGGCTTTTGGTGCTGATGATCGCGGGACCCAATACCTCGCTAATGCGAATGCGGTCGGGGGTTTGATCATCGCCGCGACTGCACCCATCATCGGGATGCGCTCCGACCGCGGAGGACGCCGGAAGTTCTGGCTGAGCGTGAACACGATCATGGTCTGCGCGCTCACCGCGGCCTGCTTCTTCGTCCGCCCGGAGGAGGGCTATCTGCTGCTCGGCGTCGTCCTGCTGGCTGCGGGCAATGTGTTCTTCGAATTCGCGGAGATCAACTACAACGCCATGCTCGTCGACATCGCGCCGCGGGAACGCATGGGCAGGGTCTCCGGGATCGGGTGGGGTGCGGGTTACCTCGGCGGCATCTTCCTGCTGCTGATCGCCTATGTGGGCTTCATCGGGGGTGAATCGCCGTTCTGGTTCGGCGTCGGTGACGAGAATGCGCTCAATATCCGCGTCGTCGCCCTGTTCGCGGCGCTGTGGTTCATCCTGTGGGCGCTGCCGCTGCTGCTGAGCAGGACGCGGACTGCGGGCACCCCGCCCGACGGCGCTTCCGCTGGACGGACCTCGATAGTGGGCTCCTACCGGGAGCTCTTCCGCACACTGCGCGATCTGTGGGCCAATGACCGCAACACGCTGATCTTCCTCATATCCTCCGCCATCTATCGCGACGGCGTCGGAGCGGTCTTCGCGTACGGCGCCATCCTGGGAACCACGGTGTACGGGATCGACCCCGGGGCTGTGCTGTTCTTCGGCATCTTCGCCAATGTCGTGGCCGCAGTGGGGGCCTTCCTCGGCGGCTGGCTCGACGACAGGCTCGGGCCGCGTCCGGTCATCGCGGCCTCACTCATCGCGATGCTGACAGTGGGCTGCGTCGTGTACTTCTTCAGCGACGGTCGGCAGCTCACCTGGGGCGGTGAGCTGATCTATGACGTCTCCCCGCAGGACGCATTCTGGGTCATGGGGCTGCTGCTGTGCTTCTTCGTCGGCCCGGTCCAATCAGCCTCGCGTGCTTTCCTCGCGCGGATGGTCACGCCGGAGCGGGCAGGCGAGCTCTTCGGCCTGTATGCGACCACAGGGCGCTCGGTCTCATTCCTGGCTCCGCTGGCCATAGGCATTGCGCTGGCGCTCACCGGCAGCAATGATTCGATGGTCCTGGCGATCATGGCCGTCATCGCGCTGGGCCTGCTGTCACTGACGCTGGTGAAGAATCCGCAACCGGTCCGGGCCTACCAGGCAGATGAGGGCTAGCTGATAGACGTGCGGTGGAAGTTCTCGTGCGAGCGTGAGGCAGTGGGCCCGCGCTGCCCTTGGTAGCGGGACTGATGCGCGGCATTGCCGTATCCGAACTCTGCGGCTGAGCTCAGCCGGAAGAAGCACAGCTGTCCGATCTTCGAGCCCTGCCAGAGTTTGATGGGCAGCGTCGCCATGTTCGACAGCTCCAGCGTCACCTGGCCGGAGAACCCAGGATCGATGAACCCTGCCGTGGAGTGAGTGAGCAGCCCGAGTCTGCCCAGCGAAGACTTGCCCTCGAGCCGGGCTGCGATGTCATCGGGAAGGGTGACGACCTCATAGGTCGCGCCGAGGACGAACTCCCCTGGGTGCAGGATGAAGGGCTCCGCGGGGTCGACTTCGACGAGCCGGGTGAGATCGGGCTGCTCCAGGGAAGGGTCGATATGGGCGTATTTATGATTGTCGAAGAGCCGGAACATGCGCTCCAGCCGCACGTCCACGCTGGAAGGCTGCACCATAGATGCGTCGAGAGGGTCCAATTGGATTCGCCGGGCGTCGATCTCGGCGCGAATATCTCGGTCTGAAAGCAGCACGAGAATAACGTACCACCCGCACCCATCGGACCACAGGCGTACAGTTGTGCCTGGCCCATGACCCAGGTGCACCACCTGAGCAAGAGACCACGTAAGGACGGTATGACGGCTATATTCTCAGGCTTCTCCGTCATCTGGATCATCATCGGGGTCGGATTCGCCATCGGGCGGCTGGGCATGCTGGGACCGGATTCGCGCGTCATCATGAGCCGCGTGGCCTTCTTCATCGCCTCACCGTGCCTGCTGTTCCTCACCATCTCCGATTCCTCCATCCGGGAGGTGCTGGGGCCGCAATTCCTCATCGCCGGCATGGGAGCCTTCCTGGCCCTGGCGATCTTCATGATCCTGGGCAAGTTCCTCATCCTGCGCGGACGCTCAGCTGCGGAGCTGATGGTCGGAGGACTCAGCGCCTCGCTGGCCAACTCCGCGAATCTGGGCTTCCCCATCGCCGCCTATGTCCTGGGCGACGTCTCCTTCGCGGCGCCGCTGGTGATGTTCCAGCTCGCGGTCTTCACCCCGCTCTATGTCATCGTCCTGGACTTTCTCACCCGGTCCCCCACCCCGACCTCGGCGCAAGTGCGGCCTTCACGCACAGTGGCCGTCCTCCGCAGCATCGGGCAGTCCATGGGAAATCCCATGATCATCGGCTCGATGGCTGGCCTCCTCTTCTCCTGGCAAGGATGGTCGCTGCCCGGCCCCATTCACGAATCAGTCGAGCTGCTGGCCGGGGCTTCGATCCCGCTCATGCTGCTCGCCTTCGGGCTCTCCCTCGTCGGATCACACCCCTTGGACAAGAAGGCAGGGAGACGCCGCGACGTCCTGCTGGCCTCTGCGATCAAGCTCGTCGTCCATCCGCTGGCGGCCTTCGGAGTCGCCGTGCTGATCTTCGGCGCAAGCGGCGAGATGCTGCTGGCCGCAGTGGTGATGGCGTCTCTTCCCAGCGCCCAGAACGTCCTGGTGTCGGCGATTCGCTACAACACCGGAGAGGTCATCGCACGAGACACCGTCCTGGTCACGACGGTGCTTGCGATTCCTGCGATGCTCGTCGTCGCGCTCCTGCTCGCTTAGCTCGCTTACGCCGGCAGTATGAGACATCACCCGCGTCGCGCTTCATAGCGTCCAGGACCACGGGTTACGCTAACGGATCAAGGTTCATATCCGGGCTCGGACGGAGCAGCTGAGTCAGGCCCCACCTCGTGGCGTGCGCCGGGGCGGCATGAATTCCGCTCACGAGCACAAGTACACTCTGAAGGAGACCCGGTTGCACACCAGGAAAGACACGCGATGAGCTATCAGGCACCCGGCCACGGGCACTTTGCACAGCCCTCCCGACGGCCCGCGCGCCGTAAAGGCCCACTGATCGGCTGGGGCGCCGCCCTCGTCGTGGCGATGGTCGCCGCCGGCATCGGCATCTGGCAGGTGGATGAGCGGGTCTACTCCCCCGGTGCCGCTGCCGAGCAGTATGCCGAGGCTCTGCGCGATGGCGAAGGCCCGCAGGCACTCGGCTTCTTCTCCGAGCTTCCCGAGGACGAATCGTCTGCGGCAGCCGGTGAGGACGAGACGGAGAGTACCGAGTCGGGCAGCGCAGAGCCGGACAGTACTGACGACGCGAGTCCCGAGGCAGAAAGCTCCGAAACTGCGAGCGGAGAGCCCGAGCCCACCGAGTCCGGCAACGAAAGCGGCAGTGAGGGTGGCAGTGAGGGTACCGAGAGCGAGGCATCGCAGAGCGAGGAGACCGACGCCGCCGAGTCGGATGAGCAGGAGGGTGCAGCACCCGGCACGCCGGACAACGTCCTGCTCGAAGGCGACGCCCTGGGCCACAGCAGTGAGCTGATGGAGAACCTCCAAGTAGCCGGAGACTCCCCCGAAAGTGCAGGCCAGGAACTGAGCTTCGACGTCGACGGCGAGGAGTACACCTCAGCGCTGCCCATGACGCACACCGGCAACTCCTGGGGCGTCTTCGACACCTGGAAGGTCGCCCCAGACTTGCTCACGCAGTTCGAGGTGGAGGTTCCGGGAGCCGAAGCCGGCGGCATCGGCCAGGTCGAGGTCAACGGGGAGCCGGTGAATCTGCACGAGAACACTGCCACTCTCAATGCCTTCGCCCCCACGGTCGCGGATATCTCGGTGGACAGCGAATGGCTCAGCGGCGAAGCCCGGGAGGTCGTCGTCGCTGGTGACGATGACTCCACCACATCGGAGGGGTCTTCCACGGACTCCTCGGAGAATGAACCCGCCAGCACAGTCTCCATGGAGCTCGAAGCCTCGGAGGCGGCCAATGAGCTGCTGCACGAAGAAGTAGAGGAATTCCTCACCGGATGTGCGGAGCAGCAGGTCCTGATGCCCTCTGGATGCCCCATGGGCACCTCAACGGACAATCGGGTGGACGCCGATACCATCAGCTGGACGATGCCCAGCGCCGCAGATATCAGTCTCACCTTCGACGAGGACGGCTGGCAGGTCAGCGGCGAGGACCTCAGCGCAGAAGTTGCCTACGAGGCCGAGGACCACTTCGACGGCTCGAAGGTCAACGAGAGCTCCACCGTCCAGTTCAGCATCGATGTGGAGGTCGGTGCCAGTGGTGATGACCTCATCATCGCGGTCAGTGGAGACTGAGGCCGTACGAGGAGTGGAATCTGCTGCACCACCTGATCCAGCTGAGCTGCGATCCGCCGTCGACCCTGCCGTGCTGGAGAGCAGCGGCCTGAATTCCGTGCAGGTGGCCCAGCGCCATCGGCTCGGCCTCGACAATGTTCAGCCCCGGACCACGTCGCGGTCCATCGCCGAGATTCTCCGCACGCACTTGATGACGCTGTTCAACCTGGTCATCGGCCTCTGCGGGATCGTCATCATCCTGCTCGGCCGCTGGCTGGACCTGCTCTTCGCTGTCGCCGCGGTGGCCAATGTCATCATCGGCCTGGTGCAGGAGTACGGAGCCAAGCGCAAGCTCGACGCGATCGCGCTGCTGCATCAGGACACTATCCGCGTGCTGCGCGACGGCATGGTCGTGCTCATGCACCGGGAGCACATCGTGCTCGACGACGTCGTCGAGCTCCGCCGGGGGGACCAGGTGCCCGCCGACGGCGTCGTGCTCAGCTCGCGCGGCCTCGACATCGACGAATCCATGCTCACCGGTGAGTCCTACCCGGTGGCCAAACGCCGTGACGACCGTGTGCTCTCCGGCACCGCCGTGCTCGCCGGGACCGGCCGCTTCAAGGTGACGGCCGTCGGGGAGAAGGCGCATGCCGTGCGCATCGCCACTGAGGCGAAGCGGTACCGCAAGATCAACTCGGAACTGCGTCAGGCGCTGGAGAAGGTCGCGCTGTGGGTCTCCGTCGCATTGCTGCCCATAGCGGCCGTCGTGGTCAACGGCCAGATGCAGGCCCATGGGGGCTGGAGCAGCGCATGGGAGACCGGCCTGTGGCGAGAGGCCGTGGTCACCGCGGTCTCCTCAGTCACCGCGATGATCCCCCAGGGCCTGGCACTGATGACGACGATCGCCTTCGCCGTCGCCGCAGTGAAGCTCTCCCAGCAGAACGTGCTGATCCAGGAACAGCCTGCCGTGGAGATCCTCGCCCGGGTGGACATGGTCTGCCTGGACAAGACGGGCACACTGACCGACGGCAGCATCGCCTTCGACCAGGCGCTGAAGCTCTCCCCCACTGGGGGTCTGCTGCACGAGATCGTAGACCCCAACTCGACGGCGGTAGCCGGCACAGAAGGCTGGCAGCAGATCCTGGCCTGGTTCGGGGCCGACGAGTACGCCAACCCCACCGCTGCCGCCCTGCGCGAACCCTTCACGTCCTTGCCGCGACACCATGCCGCGTACCAGGTGCAGTTCTCCTCAGCGCGCCGGTGGTCCGCGGTCACGTTCGCCGACGACGCCGGCGACCTCAGCGGTCACTGGATCCTCGGCGCACCGGAGCTCCTGCAGAGCCCGAAGGCGAACCCGGGGATCCAGTCCAGCGAGCTGCTCACCAGGACCGACCGTCTGGCCTCGGCTGGCCTGCGGACCATGATCCTGGCCTGGGCCCCGCTCAGCGGTGCCCTCGCCCACGGTGCTTCGGGGCCGCTGGGCCGGGGCGAGGACCTGCCTCCTGATCTTCGCCCGGTAGCACTGCTGACGTTCAAGGAGAAGGTGCGCGAGGACGCTGCTGCCACGCTGCAGTACTTCCGCGAACAAGACGTGCGGCTCAAGGTCTTCTCCGGAGACAACCCCCGCACTGTCTCAGCCGTGGCTCGTGAAGTGGGCATGGAGGTCCAGGGGGACGGCGTCGATGCTTCTCAGCTGGGCGAGACCACTGACGAGCTGCGCACGGCGCTGCAGGGGAACTCGGTCTTCGGCCGGGTCTCCCCCGACCAGAAGCGGCACATGGTGGACGTACTGCGCGCGGAGGGCCACGTCGTCGCTATGACCGGGGACGGGATCAATGACGCCCTGGCGCTGAAGAACGCTGATCTCGGCATCGCCATGGGCAGCGGCGCGCCGGCCACCAAGGCGGTTTCACGCATGGTCCTGCTGGACGGCAAATTCGCGCGACTGCCCGAAGTCCTGGCCGAGGGACGCAAAGTGATCGCCAACACCGAACGCGTGGCGCACCTCTTCCTCACCAAGACCGCATACGCGATCATCCTCGGCCTTGTCTACGGTGTGCTCTTCTGGGAGTTCCCGTTCCTGCCGCGACAGTTCTCCACGGTGGACTTCCTGATGATCGGCTGCCCGGCCTTCTTCCTCGCGCTGCTGCCGAACACCAGGCGGTACCGGCCTGGGTTCCTGAGACGGTCCGTGCTGTTCTCCATCCCCGCATCGCTCACGATCGGCGTCACAGTGCTGGCGGTGAGCGCGTTCGGGCGGTTCTTCCACGAGCCGGCAGCTGCCATCCAGACGGCGTCGACGCTGTGCCTGACACTGGTCGGCCTGTGGGTCCTCAACGTCGCTCTGCGCCCGCTGACGACGCCGCGGATCGTTCTGATCCTCGGGATGTACGCTCTGCTGGCCCTCGTCCTGCTGACGCCCATCTCTCAGCACTACCATCTCTTCGCCATGCCCAGCGCGGAGCTTCTCGCCGCGACGTTCGGGGTCACTGCCGCCGGGTGCGGTCTCATCGAGGGCGGATACAGGCTCTATCTGCGCATGGACTCGGGGGTGACAAGCACGGCCTCAGACGACTAGGTTCATAGACACCTAGTTTCATCATCTGCGGTCTGCTGGGACGATCGTCGGTCACAAGGAGTTCATTATGGGATTGGTGTCATTCGGAGCAGGGGTCGCGCTGGGCTACGTGCTGGGCCACCGGAATTCCGCGGCTGATGTGGAGCGCGCACGCCAAGTTGCCGCGCAGGCCTGGCAGGACCCGAAGGTCCAGGAAACAGTCCAGCGGGTGGAGAGCACCGCCAATGCAGTGGCCAACGAGTTCGCCCAGAAGTCGCAGGAAGTGCTCGCTTCCGCCGCCGAGGCCGTGAAGCAGGTCATCGCGGAGAGTTCCGCAGCAGCCCGGCAGGAGCCCGACCCCTCGTCAGAGGACATCGTCTCCGATCCAGCGCTCTCCACTGAGGACGCTGGATCGGACTGGTCCGACGAAGGCGGTTCATCCCGCAGCGCGTCCAGCTGAGGCGCTCTCGGGCGGAGCTACTTCTTCCGGCGCAGCTGGAACTGTGACCCGTGGTGGTTCCCTGGCAGGTGGTCGCCCGCGCCGAAGAGCTTGTTCCGCAGCGTCCCCTGCCGGTACTCGGTCTTGTACCGGCCGAGCTTCTGCAGCTCGGGAACCACATACTCCACGATGTCGGAGAACGTCCCCGGAGTGATGTGGTACGCCAGGTTGAAGCCGTCGACGTCGGTGTCATCCTGCCACTGCGCCAGCTGGCGTGCGGCTGAGGCGCCGTCGCCGACGACGACGGGGCCGAACCCGCCCACGCCGACCCACTCGGCCAGCTGCCGCACCGTCCACGCCTCGTCCTCGCGCCCGGACGCCTTCTGGAAGGTCTCCACAGTGGACTGGATGGCGTTGGACTCCACGTCACCGATGGGCTGGTCGAGGTCGAACTGCGAGAGGTCGATCCCCATCCAGCCCGACATGAGGACCAGGCCGCCCTCGGCGTCCACGTACTGGGTGAGCTCGTCGTACTTCGCTTGGGCAGCGGCCTCGTCCGGCCCGGTGACGACGGTCTGCATGGCGAAGATCCGCACGTCGTAGGGGTCACGTCCGGCGTCCACGAGACTCTGCCGGATCCGCTGGACCGACTGACTGGCGAGCTCCTTCGTCGGCGGATTGATGAAGACCGCTTCGGCATGCTTCCCCGCGAACGCCCGCCCGCGCGTCGAGGCTCCCGCCTGGTAGATCACCGGGGTCCGCTGCGGTGAGGGCTCCACGACCCCGATGCCGGGAGTCTTGAAGTAGGTCCCCTCATGCTCGATGCGGTGCACCTTCTCCGGGTCGGTGAAGACGCCGGTGGACTTGTCGGCGACGACGGCGTCGTCCTCCCACGAGCCTTCCAGGAGCTTGTAGACGACGTCGAGGTACTCCTCAGCATGGTCGTAGCGGGTGTCGTGCTCCATCTGGTCGTCCTGGCCCATGTTCTGCGCCGCGGAGGGAAGGTAGCCGGTGACGACATTCCAGCCGACTCGCCCGCCGGTCAGGTGATCGAGGGTGCCCAGCCGGCGGGAGAAGGGGTAGGGATGCTCGTACGCCGTGCCTGCCGTGATGCCGAAGCCCAGGTTCTCGGTGACAGCGGCCATCGCTGAAACCAGGAGGAACGGATCAGCCAGCGGGATCTGCGCTCCCGAGCGCAGCGCGGCGTCCGGAGTGTCGCCGAAGACGTCATAAGGACCGAGCACGTCGGCGATGAACAGCCCGTCGAAGAGGCCCTGCTCCAGGATTCGTGCGACGTCGGTCCAGTACTTCAGCGAGGTGTACTCGCGGGCGCGGTCCTCCGGGTGCCGCCACAGTCCTGGCGACTGGTGCACCACGCAGTTCATATCGAAGGCGTTGAAGAGGATTTCCCGCTGACCAGAGGACGTGACGGCAGGCTGGGCGGAATTCTTAGACATGAGTCCCCTTTCAGGAAGTCTCCATCGGTCGTGGCGTTAGCACCCGGATCCGTCAGTGCACCTCAAGGGTGACTCGTTCGGGTTGCTGCGGCGTCATCAAGCCAGATCTCTCGGCCGCTCTGGATGGTACGCACCGACTCTAACACCTGGCCCAGCGCCGTTGGGAACCTCCGTCACAGTCGTGACGCAGGGCATCCCGGCGACGGGCCACCCCTGGCCCCTGCTGCTGGCGAGCATCGGGCCGGGGTTTGCCGCTAGGGTAAGAGCCATGTCCTCAGATGCATCCAGCGCTGCTCCGCACACAGCACTGAATCCGACCATTGACACAGCGCTGAACCCAGCGCTGAACCCAGCACTGCACCCAGCACTTCACCGGTTCGCCCTCGACTATGTCGTACCGCGAGTCCCCGCGAATACCGCAGGTGAGGCCGCAGGAGGCGAGATGACGGATCGAGCGCCTGGGCCGGACAGCGCGACGCTTCTGCGTGAGGCCTGTGAGCGCAACCGGATGGACGTTCGCGCCATCGACGGTTCCGGGCACACGCTGATCTTCGCCGGAGTGGTCGTCGGCGGCCTCGAGGGGCGTGTGACCACGCTGGTCCGCGCATACGGCCGCGCCGTCAGCGACGACGCGGCGGCCACCCGGGAGCACCTGAAGGCGCGCAAGCTGCCGCTCCCCGCCGAGGGCGAGGACCCCAGCACCACACTGCCGGTTGAAGTGTTCGTAGTGGCTGGGACCGCAGTCAGCGCCATCGTGCGCGTGCCGGCCATGACTGTCACGGCGGCGGCTGAGATCTCCGCCCAGGGCACGACCACTGAGCAGGCGGGGGCTGAGCGGGCGGGGGCTGAGCAGGCGCCGTCGTCGGGAACGCCCTCTGACGCTCGAGGAGCAGATCACGGTGCTGAGCCCCGCGACCAACGCTGGTCCACCGGCCTCGCCGTGGACGTCTTCGACGCCGTCGGCAAGGATGTCCTGGCTCTGGCGGTCGACGCTGCGCAGGCCGTGCCCGGCATCGGGGCAGGCGCAGTCCGGCTGAACGTCCCGGAGCTGCATTCGGCGGCCAAGGCCAGCATCGAAGCGCTGGTCGTCGATGCGGACATCGCAGCTCATGAGCGCCCGGACGTCGGCACCGGGCGCGGGGTGAGCGAGGCCATCGCGCAGCAGATCCTGGAGCACGCCTCAAAATAGGCGGCCCGGCGTCGGATGTGCCGCACCCGGAGACACCGGTCCCGCACCGGTCAGCGGCACAGCTGAACGGCGCGCCTCAGCTGCGCGACGAGCCGGACGCAGGTCAGCGGCGCGCCCATGAACGGCTCTCAGGGCCGTCTGTCTGGCCCCTGACCGCGGCGTTGCTGTCGCACGATGCGGTTGACCATACGAACCGCGCGGCGGACTAAAAAGGCATACCTCATACCGTCACGGTACTCGCTGCCCCAGGTCAGAGCCAGCACTCACGACGATTTCCCGCTCTGGCCCGCTGGCGCGTCGCCGATCGCGTTGAGGCCTTCCGGGAGCGTCCCGTTGATCTCGTGGTCGCCGAGCGAGCGGGCTCGGAAGACGATCGGATTGTGCGTGGCCACGGTCTGAGCATTCCGCCAATGCCGGTCCAGCGCCTTCGTCCGCGCCACCGCGGAGGCGCCCACCGTCTGGAAGAGCTGTTGCGTCACCTCCAGGACCAAGGCCGGCACGGTGATATGCGCCCGCTCCACGGCCAGCTCGACGTCGTACACTGCTGCGGGAAGATCCGCCGCCGGCGTCTGACGATGCGCGACGCCGAGCTCGAAGCACTCCTGCTGGATCTGGGCAGCCTGCAGCAGCGTGGACTTCGCAGCGAAGACCTTCGCGGACATCTCGCCGATCACCTGCTGGATCTGCGGATCGTCTTTGAACAGCGCCCCGCCGGAGGAAGTGTTGAAGGTCCGGGTGCGCCGGCGGATCAGTTCCACGGCGTCGTGGAGGGCGGCCGTGGCGATGCCGACCTGCACGGCCAGCAGGAACAGCTGGAAGAAGGCAGCCTCGTGCACGGCCTCAGCACTGCCGGCCTCCCGGTGCAGCACCGCATGGTCGGGCACGACGACGTCGTCGAGGATCGTCGTCCCCGTGCCGGTGAGCCGCTGGCCGAACCCGTCCCAGTCGTCGATGACTGTCACGCCATCTGCCGCAGTCGCGACGACGGCGAAGCGTCGCCCGTCCTCGCGGCTCTCTCCCGCGGCGGAGACCCTGGTGTAGTCGGAGAAGATCGTGCCGGTGGTGTAGAACTTCTCACCGGTCAGCCGCCAGCGGTCGGCGCGACGCTGTAGCACCGTGTTGAGCTGGCCCAGGGAGTTCCCGGATTTCTCCGTGGAGGCGTTT